>JBOHOS010000067.1:0-1421 GCA_050731295.1 Nitrospiraceae bacterium
GGGGTCGCCTGCGCGGACGGAGGCTTCGGCGCGTCCGGCGTGGCGCCCAAGGCGCGGCTTATGCCCATTCGTCTCGCATCCGAATTGGGATCTCAAGCCGAAGCGGATGCCTTTATGTGGGCGGCACAGCACGGCGCGGACATCATCTCCTGTAGCTGGGGACCGATCGACGGCGATTGGTGGGACCCCAACGACCCAGTTCACGACCAGAAGGTTCCGCTTCCCGATTCCACGCGCCTCGCCATCGACTGGGCGATCCGCAACGGCAGAAACGGCAAAGGGTGCGTTATCGTCTGGGCCGCGGGCAATGGCAACGAGAGCGTGGATCACGATGGCTATGCCAGCTATGACAAGGTGATTGCCGTAGCGGCCTGTAACGACGAAAGCAAGAAGAGCGCATACAGCGACTTCGGCAACGCCGTCTGGTGCGCTTTTCCCAGCAATAACGGCAACCCTTCCAAAACACCGGGAATCTGGACCACCGACCGGTCCGGCCAGGTCGGCTACAACCCGAGCCAGACAAGCCGAGGCGATGCTGCAGGAAACTACACCAATGCCTTCGGCGGAACATCGAGCGCCACGCCCGGGGTGGCCGGTGTCGCCTCACTCATCCTGGCCCGAAACCCGGCCCTGCGCTGGGATGAGGTGAAAGATATTCTCAAACGGTCCTGCGACAGGATCGACTCCAGCGGAGGCAAGTATGACGCGAACGGCCATAGCACATGGTATGGATATGGCCGCGTCAATGCCAGAAAAGCCGTGGAACTCGCTCGGCCATCTGTTCCCGATCACGTCGAAATTCGTACGGTGGTGAAAAATGTGCCGATCAAGGATCTCATGACCTCGAGGCTCTCCCTCGTGGTGGCGGATATCGATCTGCTGAAGACAGTCAAGGTGGGAGTCGACGTTGAGCACACCTACATCGGAGATCTCGTTGTCAGCCTTAGGCCCCCTGCGAGTACGGGCGTCACTCCAATTACGCTCCACAATCGTGAGGGCGGGGGCATGGACAATCTCAAGAAGATCTACGACGAAATCAGCGCACCGGGCCTGGTTGCCTTAAAAGGGAAAAGTCCAAAAGGAACGTGGACCCTCGTCGTGCAAGACAAGGAAAAAGCGGATATCGGGATGATACGGAGTTTGTCATTGGAGATGAGTCTGTAGACACACGGTGGATGAGCGTTCAACTTGCCATACCGCTTCACGGCCGAAGAATTCATGGCAGGGAGAAGCCGGGAATCCTTCAGGGTGACCGCGGTGATGTCAATCGACTCGTGAAGCTCCCGCTGTATGCAAAAACCGGAATTTGTGAGATTTGGATTGTCCATCTTGAAGCGCGAGTGATTGAGGTCTTGCCGGCAGCCTTCGCTGCAAGGCTATGGTTGTCCAACAGGCTAGTGGCGCCGGGTAGTATGATGCCA
>JBOHOS010000068.1:0-3504 GCA_050731295.1 Nitrospiraceae bacterium
GTTCTCCCCCTCCCACAACCACAACCGTGTTCGATGCGCGGGTCACCGGTCATTGAGAGGATCTCATCGAGCCGTCGATCGCGGAGGGTCAGGATCGCCGACAGGCGCCGCGGCCGATCCAAGGAACACCATCGCAGCGGAGACCTGAACTTAAGTGTCGGCGGCGGGACGTTTCCGACCGGAGCCTGTCCAAAGTCATAACCGGTGGCCTTCTCACGCTGCGCTAGGAATTTGCCATACCGATCACTATGGAGTTCATTGCCTTTCTTTCATCGCGGTCACCTCCGTTCCCCACCGTACTGGAGCCTTAGGCAGCCTTATCGTTCGACAAGGACGACTCCGTCGCGTCGTAGGGCTCCTCATCGGTAAAGGCCTTCCACGCGGCCGTCAGCCATAAAATCATCACCAATGCTCCGAGTGTCAAAGCTGCGTACATTGCATACATACGTGTCACCTCCCTTTCTCGCGGTGGCTCTGGCATGTCAGGTGGCCTCAAAGACCTCTGTATGATCATGGGCACCCCGGCCCGGAGGGGCGCGCCTCCATATGGAGCCTGACAAGCGGCAAATCCAGATGCTTTGTCTTTTTTCTGCTGGAGTTGGCATCGCACCCCTCATTACCCCTCTTGTCATGACCATCAGCTTCCCTCTGCTCCGGTTTACGGATCCACCATTCTCGTCTCTGTTCATCCTGTCACGACCGGTAGACATGTTGATGATTCTTTTGACCGGCACACCCACCGCCTTCCTCCTATCCACACTCTACGCGACCAAGATGAATAGCCCTTGAACGAACGATGAAGACTTCTTCATGGGTGATCCCATGTTTCGCCATCGCCCGCATGTCTAAAGTCGCGTTCACCGGGCCCATCCTCTCTAGGATGACGTGACGGTCCATCTCGTTACGCGCGCCGTTCGTCGCCAAAGGACGCCCAGATGGCCGCGCCCCACATCAGGAACATCAGCCCTAGCAGAGCCTTTATCGGGTACATGTGCTTCACCTCCTTCCAATTCCGGAATCCCAGACGTGGCGCCGATAAGGCGCCCCGCCCAGACGATCCGTTCCTATGACCCGCTCTTGGGAACCGCCTTTTCAATGTACGACACGATCAGGGCGATATCCGCTTTGAAATAGTAGTGTTTGGTCACGCCGGCCTCCAACGCCTCTACAAGCGCCCATTCTCAATCTGCCTTGTCGTTTCACGATGTCTCTTCCTTTCCATTTTGAGCTACCATGCGTGACTTGCCCTCTCGTCGCCCCTCACGGAGGATCATCACCCCCGTCAGTACGATATAGGTGACCAACAGCACAAGGACCGCTAGGCCCTTCATAGATGCTCCTTGGTGATAGGTCTTCTCTTGCACCGGCCTCTTTCCTCCATGCCTATGCTACCCCCTGCACATGAACAGACGACGAACGGATCATGAAGACTATCTTCATGCGGTGGTCGAGCCTTTTAGAGAGATCCATGGCGGCAAGATGCCGAAAGGAAGGGGCGGTACTTGTGAACTTCGGAGGGAAGCCCTTCAGGTGAGCGAAGCCTGACTCATCGGTTAAGCTCCACGATGTCTTTACTCACACAGACATCCATAGTGATCGGCTTGAAACAGCACGTTGAGGAACTGACCGGCGAGTCCGCCGGCCGGCAGTGAAATCAGCCGACAGGCTTGTCGTAGTCGCAAATCCGCGATTGCAGCAGAAATGCCCGTGAATAATCCGGGGGCTAGATATGGAGGGCGCGCCCCTGCACGGCGAGGGCCGCTTCCCGGAAGGCTTCGGCTAGGGTCGGATGGGCATGGCATGTTCGGGCGACATCTTCGCTGCTTGCGCCGAAGGCCATTGCGGTGGCCGCCTCCGCGATCATATCACCGGCCCGGGGCCCGAGGATATGGACCCCGAGCAGTCGATCGGTCTTCTTGTCGGCGAGCACTTTGATGCGGCCCTCGGTCTGGCCCAGAGCCCGCGCGCGGCCGCTTGCGAGAAACGGGAAGACGCCCTTCGTGTAGTCAATCTGTGCCTCCTGGAGTTCCTCCTCCGTCCTCCCGACGGACGCGATCTCTGGGTGCGTATAGACCACACTGGGGATCGCCTCATAGTTCACGCGGCCATAGCCGGCGGCGAGCGTCTCGATACAGGCGATTCCCTCCTCCGACGCCTTGTGCGCGAGCATCGGGCCCCGGATGACATCGCCGATAGCATAGACCCCGACCGCGCTCGTGGCGAAGTGATCGTCCACGGGGATACGGCCATGCTCGTCAGGCGTGATTCCGACGGTCTCCAGCCCGAGGCCCGCTGTCATCGGCGAGCGGCCTACGGCCACCAAGATGCGGTCACAGCGGATGGGGTCGGCGCCTTCGCATTCCACGATACAGTGATCGCCCGCGACACGCGCCGCCGTCACACGTCTGCCGAGTTGGAACTCGAGTCCTTGCCGCTCAAAGATCCGCTTCGCCTCGGCGGCGATCTCCACGTCCATCCCCGAGAGAATGCGGTCCAGGTACTCGACGACCGTGACCTTGGCGCCGACCCGGCTCCACACGGAACCCAGCTCGAGCCCGATGTATCCGGCCCCAATGATCACCAGGTGGCCCGGCACGGCGGGGTAGGCCAGCGCCTCCGTGCTCGTGCCGATACGGTCGCCATCGAGCATGACGCCGGGTAGGCTCGTGGAGGCGCTTCCGGTCGCGATCAGAATCCAGCGAGCCTTCAGAGTCACCGTGTCATGACCGGTCTCGACGACGACCTCCCCCGGAGCCGCGATACGCCCGTGCCCTGTGTGTCGGACGATTTTGTGCTTTCGGAAGAGCCCGTCGACACCCTTGGTGAGACCCTGCACCGTCTCATCTTTCCGGTGCAGCATGGCCGTAAGATCGAGCGTCACACCGCCGAATCGAATACCGTGAGTCTCGAAGCGCCCCTGGGCAGCGGCAAAGAGCTCGCTCGACTCGAGGAGAGCCTTGCTGGGAATGCACCCTATGCGAAGGCAGGTGCCACCGAGCGCAGGTTCTCGCTCCACGCAAGCCACACTCATCCCGAGTTGGGCGGCCCGGATGGCGGCCACGTAGCCCCCAGGTCCTGCGCCGATGATGACAAGATCATACTCGTGGTGAACGGCCATCCCTTAAATCTCCAGGAGCATCCGGGCGGGATCTTCGATGCACGCCTTTACGTGCTTGAGAAAGGTCACCGCTTCGCGGCCGTCTACGATCCGGTGATCGTAGGTGAGCGCGACGTACATCATGGATCGGATCACGACCTGCCCGTCATGAGCGACGGGTCGGTCCTGAATCGCATGGAGCCCGAGGATACCGCTCTGCGGGGGATTGACGATCGGGGTCGAAAGCAGCGAGCCATACACCCCGCCGTTCGAGATCGTGAAGGTGCCGCCCTGTAGTTCCTCCAATGTGAGCTGATTGGCCTGCGCGCGCCGGGCAAAATCGGCAATGGCGGTCTCGATTTCGGCGAAGCCCAAGCGCTCGGCGTTTCGCAATACCGGCACGACCA
>JBOHOS010000069.1:0-3147 GCA_050731295.1 Nitrospiraceae bacterium
TACGGCGGTCATCGCGCTGGTGTTATACGCCCTCTTACCGATCGTGCAGAACACCGTCGTCGGGATCGGCAGCGTGGACAGAGTCGTCAGAGAATCGGCCATCGCCATGGGACTGACCGGACGGCAACTGTTATGGGAGGTGGAGGTTCCCCTGGCGGCGCGGACCATTCTGACGGGGCTCAGAATCGCAACGGTCACCACCATCGGCACGGCCACCATTGCGGCGGCGATCGGCGCAGGCGGGTTAGGGGTCTTTATTTTTCGCGGCCTGGCTTCTGTTGATGCCACACTCCTCCTGGCGGGAGCTATCCCTGCCGCCATGATGGCCATCATTTTTGATAGGGGTCTCGAATGGGTCGTGGAACAAGCCTCGCCGGTGTAGTGCTCCTGTTCGCGGTCGGCTGCGTGAGCGCCTGTGACCGGGAACGCCCGCTGACGGTCGGCGCGAAAAATTTTACCGAACAACTGGTCCTGGGAGAGATCGTCGCTCAACATCTGGAGCAGCGGCTGAATCGCCGCGTCGACCGCAAGTTGAATCTGGGCGGCACGCTCCTGGCACACCAAGCTCTCGTTAAGGGCGATATTGACCTCTATCCTGAATACCTCGGGACGGCGCTGACCGCAGTCTTGAAGCTTCCGGTCTCCTCCGATCCGGGCCGTGTCTGGGAACTGGTGCGGACACACTACTTGAGCCGGTTTGATATCGAATGGCTGGATCCGCTCGGCTTCAATAATACCTTCGCGATGGTGATCCGCGGAGCGGATGCCCGAACACACCACCTCGAATCGTTAAGCGATGCCGCGCAGCACAAGCCTGGGTGGCGACTCGCGATGGGATATGAATTCCAGCAGCGTCCGGATGGCCTGTCCGGGCTCATGAAGACGTATGGTCTTCCGCTCAAGGGATCGCCAGTCACTTTGGACCTCGGCCTGTTGTACCAAGCGCTTGAACAACAGCAGGTGGACATGGTGGCGGGGAATGCGACGGACGGGAAGTTGGCCGTCCTCGATGTTGTCATGTTGTCGGATGACAAAGGATATTTTCCTCCATATCAAGCAGCGTTGGCGGTACGCGCAGAAGCTCTAAAAGCCGAACCGCGCCTTGCCCAAGTCCTGAACGAACTCTCCGGGAAATTTTCAGACACGACCATGCGGACACTCAACCACCAAGTCGACGGCGAACACCTCCCCCTTCGCCAAGTGGCCGCTCGCTTCCTGCGCGAAGCAGGGCTTATTCATTGAGAGCGAGCTTGCAATCATGAATACTGACAGCCGGCAAAATCTTTATAACGCAGGAAGGTTGGCCCGGACCTGTAAATAGAGAAAGGACCCTTCTCTTATATGGACGCAGCCCCAAACCGTGCTAAACTCTTCTTTATTGGATGATCAACAGAGCGTACCGTCATAAACTTAGCGCACACACACAAAGGGGAACAGCATGAGTTCAGCGGGTTGGAATGCTATTGCAGCGTTAGGAACCCTGGCCTTCGTCGCCGCCACGTTTCTGGCCACAAGCGTCGCGCTGTTTTTGGGCGTGTGGCCGATCTACCGGGAACAGCGCTGCAGACGTGAACAAGGCTCGCTGGTGCGCTCCCAACTGCTGGCTCACCTGAAAGTGATACGAGAATCCATCTGCCCTCGCAGTCATCCCCTGGACTTGCTGCAGCGGGAGGCCTATGAACCGCTTCAATGTCTGTGGATACAAGCCCATCTTCTTGAACTCGATGAATGGCGACTCCTCCATCGGTCTACTGCGCTGCTGCTCGTGCTTCGGAACCGGCCGACTCTCAATCAGCGCGAGACGAGGATGGCGCAAGATCTGATCGATCAAACCTGCATGGCCTTAGAGCGATATGATCTGGCCCTCTGTTCGGAACAGTTGAAACCGTCCCTCACCGAATCACTATTGGCATACGTTCAGACTCGTTGGGTCTCCCGGCAAGGCTCATTACGCAAGAGGATAGAACCCGCCTAGTCATCAGCTTCCGATCCAGCACGGCGAGAGCGAATTCTAGCTGATCGTCCTCTGCCCGCTTCCTAACCTTGCCTTTGAATGTACATGCAATGAACGAGCGCGCAGAGGACTCATGGCGAGGGTATGATGCCTGTTCGAAGCACGAGATTCCATAGTTCCTCTAACAGGCTGCGGATTCCCTTCTGATCGTTTCGTTCTACCCGAATTCAGTCTTCCTTGCCCAGGATGAGTCGTGAGCCATAAACCGGCGGCGGGGGACGCACACACTGGAGTGGAGCCGAACAATCTCCCGCCGGCGGATCTGCGCCTGCATCGAGTGAAAATGGTGAAAGCCGAACGAGGGACCGGAGAGTCCAGGAGGTGGAAATCTATAAAACAGCCGAACCCGAGAAGTGTTGAAGCAGTAACAACAGCACGATCCACATGCCAATACAAACGACAATCAGTTTCCATACATTCGAGAGCTTGCGGCCCTGCGGGATATCGGCAGAGACTTTCATCGGCCCTTTCCTCGCAAAGCTATGCACGTTCGCCCACTGCGTATCACTCAGAGTTCTCTGTCTCACCCATGCAGAGTACTATAAGAACGGCTATGGCAAAGAGAGGCATTGGGTTAGAGCCATTAGGCGTCTGTACAATCACATAGGTGCGCACTTGGCAAGATCAGCGCTAAGCGAATGCGCTGAAATAGTTCCTCCGAGGGAGGGCATCTGCGCCACCCTTAGTCGAAAGCGGCGGCACTGCTGGTAAATAATCGGCTCCTTAATTCTCCTCAGGAAAGCGAATGGAAACCGTAGGCAAGTAAAGCTTGCTGGAGGGAATCATCTCCGCGCGCATTGACGAATCGCGGTTCAACAGAAGAATTACGTTTTCTCTGAAGGCATTGAATCTCCGCCGCCAGTTGATCGAAGGTGGCGGTACACGCCTAGCGAAGGATGGAGGCGCCGAGCGGGGTCGAACCGCTGCATCGCAGTTTTGCAGTACGTCCGACGATGCTGCCACCAATGACGATCCAGAACGACGGACTACGACACCAGATAAGTGAAATCAAGGGGTTCAGTCATTCTGTTACGATCAACTGCGACTGAGGTAGATTCCGAATCGGGACCAAAACCGGGAGTGGAATCGGGAGTAAAACCGGGATCAGGGTTTCTGGGTAGATAGTTAAAGGC
>JBOHOS010000070.1:0-10623 GCA_050731295.1 Nitrospiraceae bacterium
GCCGACAAGGCCGCATCTTTACTGGAAGAAGCGACCAAACAGATGAACGTCGGAAAATTCAGCCGCGCGTTCACCGTGCTCAAGGACCTCCTCGCAACCGATCCGACCCATCATGAAGGGCGCCGGCTCCTCGCGACCCTCCTGCTGAAATTCGGGAACCTCGTCACCGCCAAGAACGCATTCGACTCGCTGCTGAAGGAAGCCTTTCAGCGCCAGGATTACGAGCTGGCGGAATCGCTTCTTCGCGAGTACCTTGCCGTCGGGCCGCGGTGTGTCTCATTTATTGAAATGCTCGGCGAAGTGTACGAGCGCAAGGGCGATCCGATCGCCGCCGTTATTGAGTATGAGAAGGCCATCAAGGTACTCGTTGATGATCCCGACTCCGAGGGAACATCTCATGCGCGAGAACTGTACGCCAAGGTGAAATCGCTGGCGCCCGGGAGTTTTGTCGTCGGCCGATTGGCGCCCAAGTTTGAGGTTGCTTCTCCGCCTCTCGACCACGGGCCGGAAGGGCCGCCGCCGATTCCTCCTTCGCCTCTTGCACAAGAGTCTCCGCCCGTGACCGTGCTGGTCTCTGATGCGATTGTGGAATCCTACCGATCGCAGGAGGACACCAGTGTGCCGGAAAAATCATCGGTCTTGGTCACCGATGTGCCGGTCGTTGAGAATCCTGCCCAGGCGGTGGATGCCGATCCCTCACCACTCCCTACGGAGGCCTCGGCAGATCTCCCGCCGTTGCGATATGCGAAGACCGCTGAGGTCGTCACGCCGGAGCCGCCGGTGACGGAGGCAACCGATGCGTCTGTCTCTTCCTCCCTGCGGTATGCGACTGAGGACCTACCAGCAACTCCGCCGCCTTCTGTCGATGGTCCCGACCAGCCGGTGGAGGTGCCATCTCTACGTTTCGTTGCGCCGGTTGAAGCGGAACAACCTCAACCGACGTTGTCTGATGAGCCGCATTCAGGTAATGAAGAGGAAAAGATTCCCTTTCCTCCTGTCAACCAGATGCCCCTATCTGCGTCTGTTGCGGACAGTTTGACACTCGACATGCCTGATCCTATGGCCCAGTCCGCCGTGCAGGCCGATCACGCATCGGAAGCCCCTTTCTGGGAAAAGGCCGAGGAGTCGGCCGTAACCCCGACCCCCGCCATCATGGAGGAAGGGTCGGTCGAGATCCCGGTCCCGGTCACTTCGAAGGTTGAAGAGCCAAACGAGGTCCCGGTCTCGACGACGCAAGATGATATGGATCACACATCCACGCCGGTCTCGTCAGACATCGATTCCCTGCCGTATAGAGAAGAGCCGATTTCCGAATCCATCACCGTCTTCGAGCAGACCGGCCAGACTCACGAGACAGTCGAAGACGCGCCGCTCGAAGAAAAATTGCCGGAAGCCCCCGCAGAATTCATCGCCCAGGCAGAGGAGATCACACAAGAACCTGCCCTCACATGGAGACGCTCCAAACACGATCATTTTGCCCACCCGGAACCTTCGGACACTGCGCCGGAAGATGCTCGCCGCCCAACGGCACCTGCCCCGTCCCGTCCTCGTCGCAGAAAGGGCCCCTCTCTCATGATGCGGATGCGAGTGCGGGTCTCGATCTTGACGAGGCGTTGCGTGACGACGGCAGGGTCCGTGACGCGGTTGGTCTTGTTTCTTACCGCCAGCCTGGTGATCCTCGCCGTGCTTGGCGTAGGCGTGACCGCTATTGCCTGGCTTGGTATGGAAGAGAAACCTGCCGATCTGTACCGAGAGCTGACCAAGGTCGCGCCGCCACGATCCGTGGATGATCCCTTGGCCAATGGGTATGTGCTCTTGATGGGATTCGAAGTCGGTCCGCAAGCGAATCCCTTACAGGAAGGGCATGATCGCTGGCTGAGTCCCGGGACCCGGATTGAAGACAGTTGTGTGCGACCGGACAAGGGCGGAGAAGAGACCCAGCCGCTCTCCGGCTGGTTCCGATCCGGCGACCCGGCCGCGCAGTTCAAGAGCGAAGACCGCCGGCTTAACGAATGGGTCGCGTCCGAATCGGTGTTCATGAATCGATACCGTCAATGGCTCGTCATGGCGTTTGATGATTGGGGTTACGGATACATGGGGAGCCCGGACTGCGCTCATATTTTGCGTGTCCACCGATTATTCGTGGCCGATGGATTCCCGCAGGATGTGAACAAAGGATTGGATCGATTGGAGACCGATCTTACGGCCTGGCGCACGGTGTTGGCTCAAGCGAAAACCCTGTCGATGAAATCGATGGCCGTCGAGGCCATCAGAGATGACGTCGCAGTCATGTCGGGTCTCTTGAGCCGGCCGGCGCTGGAGAACAAGGCCGCCCAACGTATCGTCCGACTGGCGCGACCATTGGATCCCGATGAGCGCTCCTTGCGCTGGCCGATGCAAAACGAATTCATGCTGGAGGTAAAACGGGCGGACAGCCGGCTGCATATTCATGCCGACGTCGATTCCGGCGCCATGCTGGCGGTCAAGCGAATGCCCGTGCCCAAGCAACGGACGCTGAATGCATACGCCAAATATTATGACGCGCTGATCAAAAATCCGCAGACTCGAGGCAGCACCCCCCCCAAGCTGTACGACTTCGCGCGCACGCCTGCTCACAGCCGCGTCGATTCTTTTATTAACCCGCTCGATAATCTGCTTCGCACGGAACCGATGGCCGACTGGGAACACCAGATCGGTGTGATCATGGAAACGGACGCGCGCCTGCGGCTGGCCGGGCTTCAATCTCGCCTGCGCGGGACTTCGTCGGAGCAACAGGTTTTGGCCAAGACGGCTCAGGCAGGCCCGACCTTTTATGATCCTTTCACCGAGCTGCCCATGTTGCTCAATACCGCCCAGGGCCGGCTATACAGCGTGGGACCGGATGCCAAGGACGATGGCGGCGATCCGACCTTTGACATCAGCGTCCCGATTGTGATCAAAGAGTTGTAAGCCACAGATCGTTTCAGGAAAAGGTGAGGCACAAGGGGAGGGCGTCATGCGATGTCCCTCCCCTTTGTTTTGCTGTCTCCTACTTCGGCATACGAGTTCCCTCTTTCACGGGCGGCTCGATTTCGATTTGCGGGCCCTCAACTTTCGGCAGGACTCCCGCGCCTGACTTTTCGAGGATCCTCGTATTCTCCGGATTCGACAGGTTCTGCATCGAGTGGGGATCATCGAATGCCGCTGAATCCAGTAAAGCCTTGTCCCCGCCTACGTTGGTCTGGCCCGGATCATTCGCCAAGGGCTGTCCTGTGACGGGGCTTACCGCCTTATCCGCGGGATAGCCGGGGTGTTTCGGGAGCATGGCCGGGTTTCCGAGCGCAAGAGATATACTGAACCCCACCCCGATGATGACGGCCCCTGCAACCACAAATGCTTTCATGGCGCGCCTCCTTTCGTACAAACAAGAATGCCTTCCCAGGCAGATCAGCCCAAGAAGGCATCACCAGAAGGGTTCTCGAAGGATCGATCGAAAAGACTTACCGTGATTCATGGCAAGCCCCTAGCAAGACCAGAGCATGCTCCCCGTCGGATCAGATCGTCAAGTATGGAAAAACTACGCGGTCAACCCCCTTTGCTTCCTATGGCTTGACAGGGCTGTTCCGTTTCCACAGAATCTGACCGTCGTCCCGGATGGAATAGGACAAGACCTGTCAAAATGAATAATCATCTTCGTTTCACGGTGAAGCCTCACATGCGAGGGCTGCGACGAGGTGGAATCTTACACTCACCTCTCCCCACCAGGGTTATCTCCAACGAGGAATTTGTCCCGCCGCCGCAGACTCCAGCGCAGGCTCATGTGGGGCGGTTGATCGAGACGCTCGGCGAGTCGGCGAGCCGGCGGCTTGGATTGAGCCGCCGGGACTTTCTCAAAACAACCGGCGGCATGGCGGCGGCGCTGGTGGCAATGAATACGGTGTTCGGGACATTCTTTGACGTGCTGAATGCTGAGATAGTAGACGCGGCAGCGTTTGACGAGCGCAAGGGTAAGCCCTTTTTCATTTTCGATGTCCAGACGCACTATGTCAGCGCAGGGTATGATCCGAACAATCTCGAACTTGGGCGCAAGGGGGCGGTCACTAAACAAGCGCTTTTGGGGCTCCGCCAACGGGCTCGTGACCGGGGGCTCAATCCCAAGCTGGCACAAGACCGCGGGACGTTGGCCGACCTGGCTTGGGAGAATTTTATTAAAGAGGTTTTTCTAGACAGTGAGACGTCTCTGGCCCTGATCAGCACACCGCCGGGGCCCTATCCCCAGGAGGCGGTCGTTCCACCCAAAGAGATGACGCACATCCGAGATGAAATCAATCGAGTGACCGGATCGCAACGCATGCTGGCTCACGGCCTGGCCACGCCGCAATTAGGCAACGCCGATTTGGATTTCATGGACCTGCAGGCTGAATCGCTTAAAGTGGATGCCTGGAAATGCTATACGGGATCGCCGCCGAAGGGAGTGGAGCACGGGTGGTGGATGGACGATGAGAAGATCGCCTATCCCATGCTGGAGAAGGCGCGAGCTGTGAGTGTGCCGCGTGTCTGTGTGCACAAGGGCCTGCCCTTGGGGCCGGTCGAAGACTTTAATCATCCGCGCGATCTCATTCAGGCGGCCAAGGATTTTCCGGACATCACCTTCCTGGTCTACCATTCGGGATTCCGAAGCTCTGCGTCCATCGAGGACCTGTTCGCTCGCACCCACCAGATACCTTGGACCAGCGAGTTTTGCCGGATGAAGCAGGCGGAGCGGTCGATCGGCAATATCTACATGGAGCTGGGATCGACCTTTGGGCAATTGGTGATCACGCAGCCGGAGATCTGCGCTCATCTCCTCGGCGAAATCATCACGGCGTTCGGTGCCGATCATGTTTTGTGGGGCACCGATTCCATCTGGTACGGTACCCCGCAATGGCAGATCGAGGCCTTTCGCCGATTTCAGATTCCGGATCGGCTCATCGAGCAAAAGAGGTATCCTCCTCTCACTCGCGAGGCCAAAGCGCAAATCTTCGGCCTCAACGCAGCTCGGATCTTCGGCATCGACGCGACAGCGACCCGCCATGATCTGCCTGCCGACTACCTCAGCCAGATCAAGGTCAGCTACGAGCAAGAAGGCCCCGACCCGAGTCACCGATTCTATGGATGGGTGGCCGGGTGAGAAGGAGCATCCCGGTTTGCCCGGGGATTCGGCTTGCCGTGCATCAATCGAAAATGAAGAACGCCAGACTGGTTTTGGCCCTTGCTTCTTACCCCGCGCCCCTAGCACTTTCGGGAGACCAATCGCATGAAATCTGAAATCTTGCATCCCGGCGCGTTTCCAATGGTGCGCATCGACCTGGCATCGGGTGAAAGCGTCAAGGCCGAATCGGGAGCGATGGTCGCGTCCTCGCCGACAATCGATGTGGAAAGCCGGATGGAGGGAGGCCTACTCGGCGCGCTGTCCAGAAAAGTCCTGACCGGCGAAAAATTCTTCTTTCAAACGTTACGCGCCACCCGGGGACCCGGCGAGGTGTTACTGGCGCCGACGGTTCCCGGCGACATCGTGATTCTCGACCTTGACGGGGTGACCGAGTACCACGTTCAGAAAGACGGATTTCTGGCCGGGGCCGAAGGGGTGAAGATCGAGAGCCGGATGCAGAGCCTCAGCCGGGGGCTGTTGGGCGGCGAAGGCTTCTTTCTCATCAAAGTCAGCGGGCAGGGGCCGTTGTTCTTGAACAGCTTCGGAGCGATTCATCGCGTGGACCTGAAACCGGACCAAGAATATATCGTGGACAACAGCCACCTCGTGGCCTGGACCAGCACAACCACCTACAACGTCGAGAAGGCCGCCGCCGGCTGGATCGCCAGCCTCACATCCGGCGAAGGGTTCGTCTGCCGATTCCGGGGGCCCGGCGTCGTGTACATTCAAAGCCGAAATCCCGGGTCGTTTGGGTCGTGGATACGCCGGTTCATCCCCGTCTCCGAGTGAGGATGGTAAAAAAGACCGCCAATTTTGTTCTGGAGCCGAAAAAATCCTCAACGTACCCTTGGGAAAAGAGCCGGTCTCGCCCAATGCATTGTGCTTCGGTCCGGGTCTTCCGGCTGCCGGGGCTCCTTGCCGAGTGGGGGTTTCCGAGGTCGGCCTGGCTATCCAATTTCCCGATGCGTTGGGCGAGACGATTCCGTTTGTCGCGCTGTCAATCGGGACCGGTGGGTTCGATCACGACCAACTCATCGTGAAATGGACTGACAACGGAGCGGATCGAACCGTATATGTGAAGGATCCAGCGCTGATCAGATCACTTCGAGACACCGTGCCTCCCGATCTGATTCCCGTCTTTGAACGGACCGCGCAGCAGGTGCAGCATGCGCGAATCACGCGACACACTCTTCTGTGGCTGACCGCCGCATCCGCGCTGGCCCTGCCCCTTCTTCTCTGGTTCGGCTTGGATTCTGTGGTTCGAATGGCAGTCGATCACATTCCCGTGCCATGGGAGGCGCGCATCGGGGAAGCGGCTCGACACAATGTTCTGTCCGGACAGACGGTCGTCAAAGATGGGGAGGCTGTCGCAGCCATACACGTGATCGCCAAGCGATTGATCGACCAGGCGCCGAGCACGCCTTACCGGTTTGACATCACCGTGGTCAAGAGCGATCTGGTCAATGCCGTCGCGCTGCCGGGTGGCGCCATCATCGTCTTTACCGGCCTGCTCAAGGAAGCGGAGGGCCCCGATGAGGTGGCCGGCGTCCTGGCTCATGAGATGAATCATGTGCTGCTCCGTCACGGTCTTCAGGGGACCGTGAAAAGCGCGGGTCTTCTGATGGCGGTGAAAATTCTGTTTGGCGATCAGGAAGGCATGGTGGGTTTGGCGGAGCAACTGGGTATTCAATTGACGACGGTTACGTTCAGCCGCCAAATGGAAACCGAGGCCGACCTCGCCGGTCTTGAATTGCTCCAGCGCGCGCGCATATCGCCCTCAGGCCTGATTCGATTCTTTGAGCGGTTATCGAAGACGGATACGCGCCGGATCGACCTGCTCTCCACGCATCCGATGAGCGCGACGCGCGCAGAGCGCGTGAGAACGCACCCCGCGACGATGTCTTCACAACCAACTGTGCCGATCGACCTGGACTGGCGCGCCGTCAAAGCTTCGCTGTGAATGCTCCCGCTCACTCAGTTCGATCTGGAAATGAAGATTCTCGGGTAATAGAGGACTACACGCAATCGAGAACCTGGCCTATATGGAGTTCACTCCTGCATTTCTTATAGTAGGGCTAATTTCGCAAGGGGATTCGATCATACCCAAGGTCTGTTTCACGCAAGCGCGTCAGGCGGGGCTGGCCTGATGCGGAGATCAACTATTAAAGGGAGGTAGAGGGAATGAAAAAGTATATGTTTGCGATGGCGATTGTATTGTCCCAAGCCGTGGGCGCTTATGCCGCTATGGTGGAGACGGGACCAGGATGCGGGCTGGGGGCCCAGATCTGGGCGGACTCGGCGGCAAAAAAGCATATCCTGCAGCAGGCGATGATTGCGACCACGAACGGCACCGGCATGCAGACGTTTGCCATCACGAGCGGAACATCCGGCTGCACCAATGACGGAGTCATCGTGCAGAACGAAAAAGTGAACGTGTTCGCCGGAATCAATTTTGAGAACCTCTCCCAGGAAATGGCCCAGGGACAAGGCGAGCATTTGACCTCCTTGGCCACGCTGATGGGCGTTCCGGCTGAGCATCAAACCGAATTTCTTTCACTCGCGCAGGACCAGTACATGACGCTCCTTCGCGAAAAAGAGGCGACCTCTGTTTCCATGGTGAACGGTCTCTATCAAGCCATGGCGGCTCACCCCGTGCTCGCCAAGGTTTCCACCACCCGATAACATCGGCCGTCAAGCTCCCGGTGCATTCTTGCTGCCGGGAGCTGTTCCGGCTCCTTCCGAGTCACGTCCCCACGCTGTCTGAGAGTCCGGTCTTGCTGGCCTCCATCCGTGCGCGAGCTTACCGACAGCCGGGCAACCACTTTCCCAACGATCTTTCTTCACTGGTGGCCCTCACAACGGCATTCTGGTAGAGTGCCGCCGACATTTCCTCAATGGAGGGCGAGTTTGCGTCCATCACATACCGGAAGGAGCAGACGCGTGGATCAAGGGGCGGGCGGAATAGTTCGTTTGATTATCGGTGTTCTGTTGGTCGTTGGGGTCGTGAGCTGTGCGAGTGGGCCTGAACAAACGTCTGGGGTCGCATCTCTGTCGCCGGCGTCCACGCTTCAGAATGTCTCCGGCGAATTGGTCCCGGAATTCCCACTGCTGGCTTCGGCGCGCACGGACGGCGCGGGCGCCGCTTTCGCGCAAACTTCGCAGAAGGAACCGGTCAAGGACCAGAAACGACAGGGTAAACCACTCCAGAAGCCGGCTCCCAAGCGAGAGGGGTCGGACGAGGTCGAGGAAGAACCATACGATCCGTTCCAAACCGAAGAAGATCGCCTCGCGGCACGAGCCGAGGAATATGATCCCTGGGAACCATTTAATGCGGCGATGTTCGAATTCAACCGGAAGGTCGATAAGTATGTCCTGAAGCCGGTCGCCACCGCCTATGACGCGGTCTTGCCGGATGAGCTCGAACGCGGTCTCCGCAATTTTTTTCATAATGCGCGATTCGTGCCCCGCTTCATGAACAACCTCTTTCAAGGGAAATTGAAAGGAGCGGGGTTGGAGATGGGGCGATTCGTGATCAACAGCACCCTCGGCGTCGCCGGATTTCTGGACTTCGCCAAAGAAGTATTCGGGATGGAGACTCCGGATGAAGATCTTGGGCAGACCTTGGGTTGGTACGGGGTCAACCCCGGCCCCTATCTCGTTCTCCCATTGCTGCAGCCGTTTACCCTCCGGGACGCGATCGGCTACGCGGGGGACATTTTTCTTGATCCCATCAATTATCTGGTCTTCCCCTCCATAGAGCTGGACGGCGCGCCCTCGCTCATCGACCATAACGATCGGGACACCACAACAATCTTACAGTTCGGAACACGCGGGTTGGAAATCGTCAACGAGCGGGCGCTCAACCTGGAAACCTTTCAAGGGGTGGAAGAAGCCACCGTCGATCTGTACGGGGCTGTCCGAAATGCCTATCTCCAACGAAGAGCCAGACAGATCCGAGAGTAGCGGCGGCCGATGAAGAAACAGCGATTGCGGAGAAGAGCTGGCGCTGAGTGCAGAGATCACCGTCGGTGTGGGACGTCTGCGCCTGCAGGCACCCCTATTCTGGTCTACAGGCTACCCCTGAATGACCTTCAGTTCTCGCCCGACCGTCGCAAAGGCCCGCACCGCCTGTTCAAGCTGCTCGCGCGTATGCGCCGCCGACATCTGGACACGCAGACGGGCTTGCCCTTTTGGCACGACCGGATAGCTGAAGCCGACCACGTATATCCCTTCTTCGAGTAATCGATCGGCCATCCGCGCCGCCAGTCCAGCCTCGCCCAACATGATCGGAATAATGGGATGCCGGCCGGGAACCAGCGTGAAGCCGAGCCGGGTCATTTCCGACCGGAAGAATCCGGCATTGTCCCGCAACGTTGAACGGAGCATCTCCCCTTGCGCCGCGAGCTTCAGCGCCCGTATGGCGGCGGTCGCGATCACCGGCGGGAGCGAGTTCGAAAAGAGGTACGGCCGGGACCGCTGCCGCAGCAGCTCGATCAGCTCGGCTCGACCCGAGGTGAATCCGCCCGAGGCGCCTCCCAGCGCTTTCCCCAATGTGCTGGTCAGGAGATCGATCCGGTCCGCCACGCCGAAATGGGTCGGAGTCCCGCGTCCGCAATCGCCCAGCACGCCTGTCGCATGGCTGTCGTCCACCATCACGGCGGCGTTGTAACGGTCGGCCAGCTCCACGATCGCATCCAGTCTGGCGAGGTCTCCGTCCATCGAAAATACGCCGTCGGTCGCTATCAAGCGAAGCCGGGCCGCGGACGCCTCCTTGAGGACCGCTTCCAATTGCGCCATGTCGGAATGCGCATAGCGGAGCCGCTTGGCCTTGCACAGGCGGATTCCGTCGATCAGGCTGGCGTGGTTCAAGGCATCGCTGATCACGGCGTCGCGTTCATCCAGGAGGGTCTCGAACAGGCCGGTATTCGCATCGAAGCAGGAGCTGTATAAGATCGTGTCACCCGTCTCCAAAAACGTGGTCAAGTCCTGCTCCAGCCGCTTGTGAAGGTCCTGTGTCCCGCAAATGAACCGGACCGAGGCCATCCCATACCCATGACGCTTCAGCCCATCGTGTGCCGCCTCCACGACGTCGGGATGATTGGCCAAGCCGAGGTAATTGTTGGCGCACAGGTTCAGGGCGGATCCTTGCGAAACCTGGATTTGAGCCCCCTGCGGTCCCAGGATGTGCCGCTCGGTCTTATAGAGACCGGCTGATTTGATGTCGGCGAGCTGCTCTTCAACAACTTTCTTGAACGACTTAAACGCCATGATGATTAATCGAATTTATTCCCATAGAGGATGCTCAAAAAGGTCGTTCAACAAGGCCGCAGAGAGGACGAATACCGGAGCGTACCCTCAGAAGTACGTGAGGATTTCGGCCGAGCGATAACGAAGTTGGCGGCCTTTTTCAGCATCCTATTAAGCATCCTATTACGGTAATAAGACCACCTTCC
>JBOHOS010000071.1:0-2384 GCA_050731295.1 Nitrospiraceae bacterium
CAAGAGGAGGGGGAGATCAATCGGGGACGGGACGATAATTCTCTTTCCCTCCTGCCAAGCTGCCGTCACCGCCACCAACACCAAGGTCAAAAACAAGTACTCCCCGATGTGAGATAAGCGTGGGAAAAAGCTCAAAAAAATGAGGACCACCAGTCCATAGCCCTGGATCGTCCATATGCCTGTAGGCATTTTCCAAGAAAGGGGGTGGCCGGCCTTGCTCTTCACTCCCTCGCGCCCGGCTGCAATCATCGCTGTCTTCATGCGTGGGCTCTCAAGTCTTCGTGGCGCACAGGTCCATCCAACACAGACCGCCAAACACAGACCTCGCGCGACCGAAAGATACGGGAATTCCCCCGGCGTTCGCAAGGCAATAATGCCTTACGTCTTTGTCGCTAAGGCAGGATGAGCATGCGCGGCGCCTCATTCTGCATCCTCGCTTGGTTGCTCATTTGCTGTGCTATGATGGGACCCATTTCACCGGATGCGAGTATGCCCCTCGTCAGCGTCGTGATTCCGGCCTATAACGGGGTTTCACGTTATCTTGAACAGGCGATAACCAGTGTGCTGCAGCAGAGTTTCCGCGACTGGGAACTCGTCGTCGTGGATGATGCGTCGTCGGACGAGACTGCCCATCTGGTCGCGGCGTATACTCAGGCTCGATACGTGCGACGGCAAAAGAATGGTGGCCAGGCGACGGCCCGCAATGATGGCGCTCGGCTGGGGACGGGAATATTCCTTGCGTTTCTCGATCAAGATGATCTGTGGGAGCCGACATTCCTGGAGGAAATGAAGACCGCCCTCGAACGCCATCCGGACACAGCCATTATCCACAGCGACGGATTTCAGGTCAACGAACGAAATGAAGTGATGGAATACGACGGGGCTATGAAACATCGCGCCAGCATCACGCAATTGCTACGTGGCGATCATGACACCGCCACGTCCGGCTCGCTGTTCCGAAAAACGTGTTTCGATACGGTGGGAGGATACGATGAACGGCTTTTCATCTGGGAAGACATCGACCTCGCCATCCGGCTCTATCAACGGTACCCGATCGTTCATCTGCCGAAGCCGCTGTATCGCCATCGGCTCTATTCACGGAATGTGTCACGAGACATCCCCTCGGAACGAGCCTTGCTCGGCCGTCGATATTTCCTAGATAAGCACGGCGCCTCCTGCAAGTCCGGAACTCGGGAAGCGCGGGCGCTGAATCGGGACTGGGCGCACTACTATGGAGATCTGGGAAAACACCACCTGCGCGAGGGAAAGATCATGGAGGGGCGGCAGGCGTTTTGGATTGCCGTCAAACACGACCCGTACAACCACAAGGCCATTCTGAGGCTGCTCGGCTCGTATATTCCGCATGCCTCAATGTAACCGCCCATGGTGAGCCGAGATGAGGCCCGCCTGTTCACCAGCCGATTCCCCGACTTCCTTTTCCGGCGTCCGACCGTCGGTCTTGGAGAGGTGTTGTGCGATGAATGCCGCCACGGCCGCATGACCATGCTCACCCAAATGCGTATCATCACGCCACCATAACAGTTGGCCGGAGGACTCGAACAACCATCGTCCCTCCTGCACGAGATAGGGCTTCGTGTCGAAGCATTGAAGGTGAGCTTTTTCACAAACGGCCAGTACCGCCAAAGCAACGCCTGACGAGTGCGCGTCCTCCGGTTGTGGCTCTCGCTGCTCAAAGATCCAACGGTACACGTCCCCTTTCGTAGGAAGAATGAACACCACGAGCGCCAGGCCCCTCTCGTCAGTGAGTTGCTTCATCGCGTGTAACGTGCGCACGAGATTGGGGAAGTTGACGACTTGCTCGACCTCCTGACGCGATTTCATACTCCAAGATTCTTCGCTCGGACGAAATAAAACCGGCAGCCCATTGGGAAGCGTTCGACTGAAAACCTGGCCGGTGTTGCCCTTCAGGCGGTTACGGAGACCTTCGAGAAGCCGGTTGATCGGGGAACGATTCCGGAAGGTGCGGTATGAGACCCGCCACGCGTGAAAGCCTGACTGCCACGGCAACGCCTCAATCTCCCATGTCTGCCCGGCCGCATCGTCCAGATCGTTTCCCGTGTACAAGGTCCAGACCACCGTTGCCGGTGTGGTGAGGGTCAATCGCGGCGCCTCTATCGCGAAATTAACGTACTGATCATAGGGTCCGCCGGGAAATGACAGGTTATAGACGCACCGGCCGTAGCGAGTCGCAAGCACCTGCGAGAAAATCCGGTCCTGAGTGGTGCCCCATTCCGCCCCAAAGGAATCACCCAGCACGACGAGGTCGATGGGTCCCGTGATAAGCCCATATCGGCTCTTCATGGACAGGTGTTCACAGTGACGGACGGCGCGAGACAAGCCTCCGCGCGGCGCTTCATCGGCGC
>JBOHOS010000072.1:0-5189 GCA_050731295.1 Nitrospiraceae bacterium
CCTCCGCATTGATCCGGCATTGAATCGCATGTCCCTGGAGCATGACGTCTTTCTGTTGAATGTCCAGCGGGCGGCCGGCGGCAATGGAAATTTGCGATCGGACGATGTCCACCGCGGTGATCTGCTCCGTCACCGTGTGCTCGACCTGAATCCGGGGATTCATCTCGATGAAAGAGAAACGCCCCTCCTGATCCAGCAGGAATTCGACGGTCCCCGCGTTATCGTAATCCACGGCGCGGGCAATGGCGATGGCCGCCTCACCCATCTCCTGACGCAAACTCGGGGTCAGCACCAACGAGGGCGCAATCTCGATCAGCTTTTGATGACGGCGCTGAATGGAGCAGTCGCGCTCGCCGAGGTGGATGACGTTGCCGTGCCGGTCCGCCAAAATCTGAAATTCAATGTGGTGCGGCCGTTCGACATACTTCTCGATGAACACGCTCCCGTCGCCGAACGACGCCAGGGCTTCGCGCGAAGACACTTCCATCCCGTCTCTGAGCTCGTCATCCGAGCGGACTACCCGAAGCCCCCGTCCGCCGCCGCCTGAGCTGGCTTTGATCATGACGGGATACCCCACCGATCGGCAGAAGTCGAGCGCATCCTCCGCCGTCTCCGCCCCGCCGTCCGTTCCGGGAACCAACGGAACGCCGACCTGTTTGGCCAGCTCCTTGGCTTTCACCTTATTGCCCATCATGTGAATCGCTTGCGGCGACGGTCCGATGAAGGTGATGCCGGACGCGTGGCAGAGATGGGCGAACTGGGCATTCTCGGACAGGAACCCGTAGCCGGGATGGATCGCGTCCGCGCCGATGCGCTGGGCCAGATCCACGATCTGCTGCATGTCGAGAAATCCCTTCACGGGGCCGGGACCGACGAGATACGACTCATCGGCTTTCTTCACATAGATACCGGTCGAGTCCTGCTCGGCATAGATGGCGGCAGTGGCGATGTCCAATTCGCGACAGGCGCGGATGATCCGCATGGCGATTTCACCGCGATTGGCGACGAGAATTTTCTTAAACATCATGGAAGGCAGCCACTTGGAGAGTGAAGATCTTCTGTCGGCGTTGCAGAGCCGTGTAAGCTACCATAACGTCTTAAATAATGTCGAGACGAGAAGAGGCGAGGGGCAATGGGCGTCGGAAGTAAAAGAATAAAGCGAAAATAACAAGGGGCATCAAAGCATGAAACAGAACAATACAGCCTTCCGGCCTCTCGCCCTTGCCTCTAGCCCCTCGCCCAAGATTTATTTACTCTTAATGATGACCGGCTTGGACTGCGCGCTGCCACCGCCGGCCACGACGATGACAAAACTCATCCCGGGTTTCGCATTCGGAACTGTGGCTTCGATGGTGGTATCGTTCACATATTTGTAATCGATTTTCTGACCGGCTGCCGAACTGAACGAAACCCCGTGCAGACATTCTTTGGTGCCGAAATTCTCGCCCTTAATCGTGACTTGTTCACCCGGGTTCGCTTCGTCCGGTTCCACCTTCGTGATCTTCGGACGTTTGCTGCGGTCGCACACGGGATCACTACTGATTTTGTTCTCATCAAAGCCCTTGATCGATTCGGTGTCGTAGGCCCCGAAACCGGAGCCTTCGATCACCGTCCCCTCAGCCCGGCTCGGGTCCGCCGGTAACACAACGAGCCCTGCCATGAAGGCAACAAGCAGCAAAATAATATGGATAGAAAACTGCCTCACCATACCGCCTCCTTCATAAAGGTTATGGTTTCTGGCCCAACGGAGTAAAAGTTTCGTTATCAATGATGGTTTGACCGTCCTTGCTGCGGGCAAAGGCGGCGAATTCATCTGCTATGGGATTGGATTCCTTCTTGGTCAAAAGAAGAAGCGGTCTTCGAAGCTTGTACCGGCCGTCCTTGACGGTCGGTTCTTCGGGCTCGACCTTATCGACGGAAAGCAGACGAACCGCCACACCCGAGCTGACGGCCTCCAGCGCCTGCCCCAGCGAGATATACGTGACGGCGGAGAGAGGCGGGAGTGTGCCGACGACGGTCTTGATGGCTTTGTCGTCCGGCCCGATCACTTTGGCCGAATCCGGAATCTTTCCCGCGATGCCCAGGTGCCGCTCGAATGTCTCGCGGATGTTGCGGTTTTTCGGCCGGTCGATGAGCAGGACTTTGGTTTCGGGGCCTCCCAAGTCAGACCAGAATTTGACCTTCCCCGAGAAAATATCCGCCACCTGTTCCGTGGTGACCTCTTTCGTATGATTCGACAGATTGACCATCACGGCGATCCCATCCCAGCCGATTTGGGTAGCGGCTAAATCGGGGTCTTCTGCCCCCGAGACTGCGATGTGAGCCTGTCCGGACAGGACAGCTTCGATCGGTTTTGAGTTCTCCTCCCAGAGGATGTCCACGTAGGCGCGAGGATTGACCTTTTCGAACGCTCTGGCCAATTGTTCAATCAGGTTTTGCTCCGGACCATTTCCGGCTATGATCAGCGAGCCGGACGCTCCGCCTTCAGCGGCGTGCGCCGAGAGCGCAGTCATGAGCGGGAGAAATGTGAGAGCCAGCGCAATCAGGATTCGGAAGATCATGAAGCCTCCTAGTGGACCGCGATGCGGTATAGGCGCCGGTGATTGCCCGACGCCACGCAAAAGCAGCAACAGACGCACGGGACGAAGAGTTTACGATTTACCTGGTCCCCCGTCGCTCTTCGATGGCGGGCCGCCCCCTCCATTGAAAAGGTCCGGACTGGGCGTGACACGTTTACCGAACGCCGGAGGCAGCTTCTTGAATTTATCCATCCGCTCGTTCAGCTGGCTATATGCTTTCATCTCCGAAAATCCCGGCTTGTGATCGCCCACGATTTTGGACGCGAAGGCCGACATGAGCCGAGTCGCCTTTCGCGCCTGGCAATGCGGGCACACGGTGTCTTCGACCCGAACGTTGATCGACTGACTCATTTCGAATTGTTCGCCGCAGCCTTCGCATCGATATTCATAGAGAGGCATACCAGACTCCTTCTCGTGTCAGAGAAACCATGCTAAGAATGGCCGAGTTATTATAGCCGAACCGATCCCTCGGGAGCTATGGTTATCACGTTGCTTACGGGCCGGCAGACTCATCGCCGGACCTTGACCCGCCGGCAAACAGTCAGGTATGGTACCGGGTTGCCGGTGAACGGTAAAAACCGCAGGAGGAGGCGATGTCCGTGCTCATTCGGAAGTACAAGCTGACGACTGGTATGGTGCAAGAAGAGCGAATCGACGACCCCGATCGAATTGAGCGGTACATGCGCTTGTTTGAAAAGGAAGACGTCAAAAAGCTGCAAGCCGGTGGAAAGGTGTTCATCGAAAAGGACGAGTGGCAACTCCTGCCATAGGATTCCTATCAACCGCCTCCTCTGTGTCCAACCGACTGATCATCCCCTGCGTGCATTGCGAGCCGAGCCACGTGCATGGTAGGTTTGGCTGAAGGCTAGCATCGGGTCGTTATCGTGATTTATTGGGTTCATATCGCGCGATCCATCGATCGTGTCACGTTGCACCGAGAACGCTGTTCCGAGGTGCCCTCCAGCTATACCCGTACCGACTTTTGGGAAGGCGGCTGGTTCGATTACCCGGATAAGGAACGAGCCTTGACGGCGATGGAACAAGCCGGGACGACGTATCAAAAGAAGTGCACGCTGTGCAAGCCGTAACGATGACAGGTTTTGAGTGCTGAGTTCTGAGTCGAACTCCATGAACCTTCTAAAATCAAAACTCAGCACTCAGCACTCATAACTCAGCACTGTTCTCTACCATGCCTCAGCTTGCCCTCCTGCTGACCACCTTCATCTGGGGCGCGACCTTTCCCGCCACCAAAGCCGTCCTGGAGCAGGTCCCACCTCTATCGTTTCTGTTCTTACGATTCCTGCTAGGCGCCGTGCTGGCCCTGGCGATCGTCCTGATTTTGAAAATCCGGTTGCGGATGGATCGCCTCACGCTTCGCATGAGCGTGATCGCCACGGTCTGGCTGTTCTTCGGCTATGTCTTGCAAACGGAAGGATTACGGTACACGACCGCGTCCAACTCTGCGTTTATCACCGCGCTGTACGTGGTGTTTGTCCCGCTGTTCCTGAAGCGATTTGAGGCCCGGATCTGGATTTCGGCCGGGCTGGCTCTGCTGGGACTCTGGTTTCTGGTTGATCCGCGGGTGTCTCTGAATATCGGCGATCTCATGAGCCTGGCCTGTGCCGCGGCGTTCGCGGCACACATCATCTGTTTGGAATCCTATACCCGCAAAGGGGATGCCGTCTCTTTGTTCGTGTGGCAGATGGTCTTTGTGACCGGCGTGATGTTCGTCGCCATGATCTTGGAGTCGCCGGAGATGGCCGCCTTCACGCCAACGGCGATGTTACTGATGGCGCTTTCCGTCACAGGCGTGTGCGCGACCGGGGCGTTCGCGATTCAAATGTGGGCGCAGAAAATCGTACCGGCGCAGCGGGTAGCCTTGATCTTCTCGCTCGAGCCGGCCTACGCCGCCTGGCTGTCCTGGTATTTTCTCGGCGAGCATCTGGACCCCCAAGGATGGATCGGAAGCGCGCTGATCCTCGCAGCCGTTCTGCTCGGCTCGATGGGAAAAGACACGGCCAAGATGGAAACCTCGGTGAGACCGTCTCCGGCGGTCTGAATAAAACAATGGCGCAGAAATTCGGTAATGGGCGATGGGTCAAAGAGGGTTTCCTCGACAACCGCGTGCCGGGCAGCGTGGCCGGCCGAATCACCTTTGCCGTGCTGGGTTCTGTCGATATCTATCTGCAGGGTGATTGCAAAGGCGAGATTGCCGGCAAAGCGATCCGCTTCGCCAATCGCAATTTCGCTGATGAAGATCTTGCCGGACACGTGCTGGGCGATTTTGAAATTCCCCAAGTCGGCGAAGTCAGTCTCATTTCATTCGATCCCCACCCCATGTTATCCCCCCATCCCTATATCGAGTGGTTTTCGATTTCCAAGAACCACTACCGTATCGAACTCACCCCCGGCGATGCCTGGATTCTCACGGACGACGAAGCCGCCGGACTGGATCACGAGAGCCAGACCATTCGCGAAACCCTCAGCTCGCGCGTCCGTTCGACTCGTGAGCGAGAAGATTCAGACTGGGTATGAAATTTCGGATGAGGGGAGACAGGACTGCATTCCGTGCACGCAGACCGCGTACGATTAGTAATATGGTCGCTCGGG
>JBOHOS010000073.1:0-4513 GCA_050731295.1 Nitrospiraceae bacterium
GTGCCGAGGGGAGACATCAGCGCGCATGAAAATCTATCTGGCCAAGCCACGTGGTTTTTGCGCCGGCGTCGATCGAGCGATCGAAATTGTCGATCTCTCGCTGAAAGCCTATGGCGCGCCGATCTACGTCCGACACGAAATTGTGCACAGCCGCCATGTGGTCAATTCGTTGCGTCAAAAGGGCGCCGTCTTCGTGGAAGAGCTCAACGAAGTGCCCGACGGCGCCATCGTCATTTTCAGCGCGCACGGCGTGGCCAAGGAGGTTTGGGAAGAAGGCAATCGGCGGCATCTGAAGATCATCGACGCGACCTGCCCGCTTGTCATCAAGGTCCACAATGAAGTGAACCGCGACTACACCCAAGGGTATGAACTGATTCTCATCGGCCATGCCGGCCATCCTGAGGTGATCGGGACCTTGGGGCAGATTCCGGACAAGTTTCATCTCGTCTCGTCCGTCAGCGATGTCGAGCGTTTGAAGGTGGACAATCGGAATCATCTTTCCTACGTGACCCAGACGACGTTGAGCGTGGATGAATGTCGAGACATTGTGGCGGCCTTGAACCGCCGGTTCCCGGGCATCAAGGGACCGCATCAGGAAGATATTTGTTATGCGACTCAGAACCGCCAGAATGCCGTGAAGGAATTAGCCAAGCTCGTCGATGTGATTCTCGTCATCGGCTCTCCGAACAGCTCGAATTCCAATCGGCTCCGGGAGTTGGCCGAGTTCTGCGGAATTTCCTCCTATCTGATTGACTCGTACCAGGACATCAATCCCGAATGGGTCAGACAGGCTCGCGCCGTCGGCATCACAGCCGGCGCATCCGCTCCGGAGGTCCTCGTCACCGAAGTCGTGGGGTACCTCAAGGACCATGGCGCCGATGAAGTCGAAGAACTGACCGTGATCGAAGAGGACGTGGAGTTTCTCCTCCCGAAGGAATTGGTCACGGTGAAATCGTCCCAAGGAACCTAAAGGCATCCGCTTCGATTTTCACCCCATCCTATATCTTGACGCTAACCTGATTTGCACCACTGTATAAGGTGGTTTTCTTTTGCTTTTCGTCAAAAGCTGTGATACAAGGCGCGACCAATAGGCGTGCGATGTGACTCGTGCGCCGTTGACTCGGTCACTCGGTCTTTTCTTATCGCCCAACGGCCGTACGGGAGGGGGTAGGGATGCATCTGAAATGCTTGGAGTTGACGGGGTTTAAGTCATTCGCCGAAGCCAAGATCGAGTTCCCGCAAGGCGTGACGTCCGTGGTCGGTCCGAACGGCACCGGAAAGAGCAATGTGGTAGACGCTATTCTCTGGGTTCTAGGCGAACAGAGCGCCAAGACCCTCCGCAGCGAGCGGATGGAAGATGTCATCTTCAATGGGACGGAAGCCCGCAAACCGCTGGGAATGGCGGAAGTCTCATTAATTATGGGCGGAGTCGCCGAGGAGAGACTGCAGGGTCTTGCGACTGCGTCGCCTGATCTCGGCGACTACCACGAAGTGATGGTCACGCGGCGGCTCTATCGGAATGGCGACAGTGAATACCTCATCAACAAAGTGCCATGCCGGCTCAAAGATGTCCGGAGCTTGTTCCTGGACAGCCGAGCGGGAACCAAAGGACACACGATCATCGAGCAAGGGCGGATCGAACAGATTCTCAACGCCTCCCCCCAAGACCGCCGCGAATTGATCGAAGAGACCGCCGGCATCGTCCGATACAAAAAGCAAAAGGCTGAAGCGCTCCGAAAACTCGACTCCACCCAGCAGAACCTCCTGCGCGTGCGCGACATCATCACCGAAGTCAAGCGGCAACTGAATTCGCTGGAACGCCAGGCTCGTCAGGCCCGTTCCTATCAAACGTTGCAGCAAGAGGCGCGGGGTCTCGAGATTCGGCTGCTCACGCGCGAATGCCGTGTCTTGATCGAAAGCCGGACCCAGGTCGAAAACGAACTGGCCGAGTTGAATACGCAGGAAGCCGGCCTGGCGGCGGAGCAGGCGCGACTCGACGGTGACGCCGAGGCGCTCAAGTTGCGCATCCTTGAGGGAAGCGAATCGGTGGGTCGCATCCGAGAAGAACTGGGTCGCGTGGAGCACGAACAGTCCCAAGCGCTCACCGCCGCCGAGATTGAGAAAGGCAGGCTGACGCTCTACGAGCAGCAACGGGTTCAGGCGCATGAGGAGATGGCTCGCCTCGCCGCGAGCCGCGAACAGACAGAGGCTGCGGTGGGTGACCTCCGCGCTCGGCTCTCTGCGGATGAGGCCGACGCTCAGTCCGGCGCCCAGGCCTGCGCGGATCTCGAGTCGACCCGGCGCACGCTGGCGGCGCGGCGCGCCAAAGCCGCAGAAGAGGAGGAACGGGCGCGTCGGGAGATTATGTCCATCACGATTCAAGCCACCAGCGGCGAGAATACGCTGGCCAGCCTGTCCAACCAGGATGAGTCCACCCACCGCCGCCTGGATCGATTGGCCAAAGAGTTCGAGGGAATCGATGCGCAGCATGCCGCCGCCGTCGAACAATTGCGGAGCACGGCGATCAGCCGAGAAGCCGGCGAACGGGCCGTGCAGGATCTGCGCGCGCAAGCCGCTGCTGCCGAGCAGGAGACCGAGCGATTCGCCGACCAGCTGCAGGCGACTGATGCCGTGGTCGTGCGCCAGCACAAGGATCTGGCCGCGGTGGAGTCGCGACTCCGCGCGCTGCAGGGGGTGCTGCGCGAGGAAATGGGATATGGGAGAGAAGGTGAAGAAGAGACGACGTCGTTGCGAGCCGCGTGTCAGGGCGTACGGGATTCCGTCGCGGAATGGCTTATCGTTCCACCCGGATTGGAACGGCCGGTAGAGGCCATTCTGGGTGAGCGGGTGCGCGCCTGGTTCGTGGAGACACCCATGCAGGCGCGCCGGGCGGTGGAATTTCTCAATGAAAAAGGATTGGGCCGGGGCGCATTTGTCCCCTTGCACCCGCGATATACCGGCGAACCGGCGGCGGCGTCCTACACCTGGTGGCCGTTGCTCCAGGGGCAGCCCGGCGTGCGAGGACGGGCCATTGATCTTGTGCAGGGAGGAGCGGAATCGCAAGGAATCCTGGCCTGGTTGTTTGAAGGAGTGGTGATCGTCAGCTCGCTGGAAGTCGCCGTGGAGCAATGGGACCGCGGTTTGTGGTCGGCTCCAGACGGCCCCACGCTGGTGACAATCGACGGTGAAGTGATGGATGCGGCCGGCGTCATCACCGGCGGGACGGCGGGCACGGCAGGAGGGCTGCTGCTTCGCCGGCGAGAAATCCAGCGATTGGAGCAAGAGCGCGCCGACCTCTCGCGGGCCTTGGACGACGACCGCCGGCATCGCGAACAGCTCTCCGCCCAATGCGAATCGGGCCGCGCGTCGATTCATCGTTTGGAGGATGCGATCCGTGACGCCGAGATGCGGGGGTTGGCGTTGACGAAAGATGAGGCGGCGTTTCGGCAAAACGTGGAGGATCTGGCTCGCCGGCTCGACACGATTCGAGCGGAACGCGAGGTGGATGAGCAGGAACGGGTCAGAATCGAAGGTGACACGCGATCCGTCCAGGAGCAAGTGGCTCGATTGAATCAGGAGAAAACCGATCGCGAGAGCGGACTCGCGGAAGTACAGACTGCACTGAAGGCGATGGAAGAGGAGGGTATGGCCTTGCAGCAGCGGCTGACTGAGTCGCGGTTGGCGCTCGGCTCCCTGCAGGCGAGACTGGACCATGGCCGGGGGGATCTGGCGCGCCTGCTCAAGGAGGAGGACGAGCGCCTTCGCCGAGCCGAGGCGCTCGATCAGCAGCTTGTAGCCTTGGACCAGTCGACCCGACAGAGCTCTCTGGAGCGAGATCGGAACGAAGCCCTGGTTCGTGACCTGGATGAACGCGCCGGACAGATCCGATCGGAAATGGTGTCTGCGCAGGCACAATACAATCATGACGTCGAGGCGTCTCAGGCATTGGAAAAGACACTGGCGTCGGCGCGCGCGGCATTGAGCGCGAGCCGAGACGCGCGCACCGCCGTCGAGGTTCGGCGCGCTGAGATTGCGACACAGCTCTCCGTCCGCGAAAGCACGCTGACGGGAACGTATCAACTCACCATCGACGCGGCGCTGGCCCAGGAACCGCCGGAGCCGGCTGAGGTGGAGGCTTGGGGCACGCAGGGCGAACACAGCGCGACATCGAATGACGGCTCCCCGGAGATTCGCGCGCAACTGCAAAAAATTCGCGATCGATTGGAGCGGTTGGGTCCCATCAACCTGGCCGCCATCGACGAGCATCGCGAACTGGACGAGCGGCACGGCTTCCTCACCGCTCAGGAGGTCGACCTCTCACAGTCGGTCGGTTCGTTGAAAGAAATCATCAGCCGAATCAACCGGACCACCAAGGAAATGTTTCTCGACACATTCACTGAATTGCAGCAGAAGTTCGGCGACGTGTTCGGCCGGTTCTTTTCCGGCGGTCGCGCCGAGTTGGTCCTGACGGAACCGGAACCGGACGCCGAGGGTGGACCGGGTACGGGAGAGC
>JBOHOS010000074.1:0-3544 GCA_050731295.1 Nitrospiraceae bacterium
GTCATGCCGATGACACAGGACACCCAAGGGTTTCAGAGTTTGCATGGGTTGATCGATCTGGCCGAGGACGACCTCCGGCAAATTCTCGCCGACGCCACCGCGTTGACGGCTGATCAGATCCAGGAATTATTCCGTATTTTCTCGCAAGCCGAAGACGCCGTTCGATTGAGTCCGCGCCCTCGCTTCGTCCTCGAGGCGGCGGCCGTTCGAGCGGCACGTCTGCTGAAGGCTCTTGCGGCGGCCTCGGCTGTGCCTGGAAGCGCCAAAGAACCACGCAAAGAAACGGGCTCTGATCTCCGTCCACGTGAAGCAGGAACACCATCGAAAGCGCCGCCGCCGACCACCATCCCATCCCCTTCTCGATCCATTGGCGTAAAGAGCGAATCTGTACCACCTGCAGCACGTGCCGGACCGGTTGTCACCTCCGGAGCGTCTCCCATTTCTCATGAGCCATCTTCGGTGCCTGCCGATCGGCCGTCGTCCCCTTCCGCTGTTCGTTCGTCCGTCAACCCCGCCACGATCCAACCGCCGGCCGGACCATCCGACGTGGCCCTGGCGTGGGAGCAGGTTGTGGAGGAGATCGAGCGCCGGCATCCCAACATCGGGCCTTTCTTAGCCATGGGAACGCTCCTGGCAATCGAGGGTCGCCAGGTCACCATTGGGTACCCGAGGACCGCATCGATCGCATTTGCGAGGATTCAGAAAGATGAGACGCTGCAACTCGTGACGAGTGTCTGTTCCGAATTGGCGGGAGAGTCTGTTCGACTCCGAGTGACCGAACTCACAGACGGCCAGCCGGCCCCGCCGAGCCTTGCTCAACTGCGTGCTTCGAAGAAACAGAGCCAACAACGCTCGCTCTTGGAGCAGGCGCGGTCTCATCCGTTCGTGAAGCAAGCTTTAGAAATCTTCGGCGGTGAAGTGGTTGAGGTTCGTCCAACATCACCACAAGAGGAGACATCCTGATGTCAAAAAATCCGTTCGGTAATATGGGCAACATCATGAAACAAGCCCAGGCGATGCAGGAGCAATTGGCAAAGATCCAAGAAGAAGCGGCGCAAAAAACTGTAGAGGGTACAGCTGGCGGTGGAATGGTGACCGTGACGGCCAACGGAGCGTTACACGTGGTCTCGGTAAAAATTGACCCTGAGGTTCTCAAGTCCGGTGATGTCGACATGCTCCAGGATTTGATTGTGGCGGCGGCCGGCGAAGCCCAGCGCAAGGCTCGCGACATGATGGCGGATGAGATGAAGTCGGTCACGGGCGGACTGCGCATCCCCGGCCTGCTTTGAACAATAGATGCTGGGAAAGGTCATCGGCTCCGGTTTCAGCTCGGAAAATCGTCAACGTAGCTTTGGAGAGCCGAGCCTTGGCCGGCTCAGGCCATGGGAAGAAGGTGGATTTTGCCCGCCTGGGGCAGGGTGGGTGAGAGTAGCGGGTGGAGATATGGCTACGCCTTTGGTTTCTCGCCTGTGACCCCCGCTGAACGGGAGGCGTGCCTCGAGTAGACGAATACAATGCGCGTTGTTGAGCCTCGTATCGAGAGAGTCAAAGGCTGATGAGCATCGATCAACAAGGGCTGCTGACTCGGCTGATTCGAGAGCTGGTCAGATTACCCGGCATTGGACAGAAGACGGCCCAACGTTTGGCCTTTCATGTCCTCAAGACTGAGCGAGAGGAAGCTCTTCGGCTGGCGGAAGCGATTAGAGCCGTGAAGGAAGGGCTGACGTTTTGTCGTCAATGTCGTAACATCGCCGAGGGGGAGCTATGCGAGTTCTGCCTTGACCCGAAACGCGATCAGACAAAAATTCTGGTGGTTGAAGAGCCGAGCACCCTCTACGCCGTCGAACGGGCCGGTGGGTTTCGCGGACTCTACCATGTCCTGCTCGGGTCCCTCTCTCCGCTCGACGGGATCGGTCCTGCGGATATCCGGGCGCAGGATTTGGTGGATCGAGTCAAAACAGGAGGGATTCAGGAAGTCATTCTCGCGACGAATCCGACCATTGAGGGAGAAGCCACGGCGATTTACCTGACCAAGCTGATCAAGCCGTGCGGAGCGCGGGTGTCACGGATTGCCTACGGCATCCCGGTCGGGATGGACATTGAATATGCCGATGAGGTGACATTGATTAAGTCTATTGAGGGCCGTCGGGAGGTCTGATCGCCCGGCTCCCATGGCCCGATTTGCTCAGTCTGCTCTCGGATTGACGGTGATTCGGTGGACTGCTATAGTGGCGCGGTTTTCTTCCAAACCTGAGAGGAATCGATGCCAAAGAGCGTGACAAAAACAGCAACTAAGCCAAAGCATGCTCCCAAGCGTTTGGTCAAAGGGAAAAAGCCGGCGCGTGGTCGATACGACAGTATCCGCGCCGATCTTCAACGTCAGCGACGCGAGCTTCTCGATGAAGCCGGTGAAGCGTTAACCAACAGGCAAGAAATCGAGGCGTTCCCGGACCTCAGCGATCAGGCGACCGCGGAAGTGGATCAGAATTTTGAATTGCGCCTTAAAGAGCGCCACCAGAAGCTCCTCAAAAAAATAGACGAGGCGCTTGATCGAATGGCGACCAACACGTACGGCATTTGCGAACGGTGCGGGGAGGAGATTCCGTTTAAGCGCCTAAAGGCCCGCCCCGTCACCACCTTATGTATCGATTGCAAGACCTTGCAGGAGCAGGAAGAGAAGATCCGCCGGTAAGTCATGCCCTTCACGTCGATCATCGACGCAACGCGTTGATTCGCTTGCGAGCCTGCGCGGCGCGGGCCTCTTCTTCGGGAATTCCTTCAACGAGCGCGAGATAGGTTTCATACTCGGAGAGTGCGCGTTTGCCGTTGACCGGTTCGTATGCCTCGGCCAGATTGTAGCGGGCGATCGGGTAATTTGGCCTGAGCGTCACCGCCTTCTCAAACATCTTCATCGCGTTGTCGGGGTCTCCCAGTTTCGTAAAGACCGTGCCTAGGTTATTTAATACCTCCGGTGTGTTCGGACGGACCCGCAACGATTCTTCCATCTCAGTTTTCGCTTCCTGAAGCCGGCCTTTTCCCTCCAATGCCACTCCCAAACGATGGTGGGCTTCGGCCACCCACATCGTATCGGCAAAACCATGTGCCATCGCTTTCCGATACGCATCGGCCGCAAGATCATAATTGCGCGAGCCACAATAGGCCAGTTGCGCGGTTTGTCCTCTGGCAAATTGCTGGAGCGAGGGAAAAGGCTCTTTGGTTTCGGCGCCTTTCCATTCAGCACTGGAACCGCTCTTGCTCCCTTGGCTCCCTCCCATGCGGGCGAGAAATTCTTGCTGGTAGGGAGAGAGCAGGATTGCGTAGGGATCGACCGAAAAAGAAGTCATTAACAAGGTCGGTTCATCTATCCCGCCGCGCGTGACGTACTGCGTGGTGCTTTTCTCATCACCGGTCATATAGAGCGCGCTGCTATCCAAGCTCCCTTCACCCGGAAGAGCGGCGACGGTGAGATAAAATTCGACGGTCGGCTTCAGCTCCGAAAGAGTCTGGCGGAGAACCGGGTAGGGCTTCAAGGTAAGCCCTGAAG
>JBOHOS010000075.1:0-1880 GCA_050731295.1 Nitrospiraceae bacterium
GCCCACACCCACGGCGAGCCTTCGTCTTCATGCTTGCAGTAGACAAAGCAGTTCTTGCCCTTGTCCCGCTCTGCCGTGAACCAGCCTGCCCATTCAGTCAATTGCTCCTCGGTGTAGTCGCTCCGCCGCAGGCGCGCGTAGCGGAAGTTTGCCGTGTCGCGGCGTTCGGCCGGCGTGTCATCCGTCTCGACGGCGGCCCATGCGATCCCGTGGCTCCGCAAGAGCGATTCCACTTCTGCAACGTTCCACGATTCATGGCGGAATTCCATCGCCCATCGCACGGTCTGGGGCAATTGCTTGAGAAAGTTGTTTAGACGCTCGTCGTCTCGGCGCAAATTGGGAGGCAGTTGCAACAGCACGGGGCCAAGCCGCTCGCTCTCCGACAACGGCGCGAGGCGATCCAGCATGAGCTGAACGACTGAAAGCGCATCCGGTTTCAAGCGGTGGATGTGCGTGATCAAGCGGTTGGCTTTGGGAGAAAAGGTGAAGTGGGAGGGAGTGGATTCTAGCCAAGCGCGGACGGCTTGTTCAGTAGGAATGCGATACCAGATGCCATCGAGCTCGACAGTATCGTACCGCCCGGCGTAGTAACGGAGAAACTCAGCCTGTTTCAGGCCTACCGGGTAGAAACGGTCCGGGCCTTGCCAAGGTTTATAAGAATACCCGGACAATCCGATATGGACATGCGCCATGGCTGTTTGGGTCTTTCCGGGTTTCGATCAGCGAGGGGTTCTCAAGGTTCTCGCCGCGCATCATAAGGGTATTCCCCAGACCTGCTTGGCTATGAGGCCGATCGCATACGTCAGCCCCACCGCGAATGCGACGATGACGAGGTTGGTCATGATTCGCTTCTTGATATCCATGCCCGATAAGAATGCCAGCGCCATGGACACCACAATAATGACGCTCCCGGCCATCAAAAGAGAAGCCAGCGCGTCTTTTGCTCCAAACAGGATCGGCAGCAAAGGCACCGTCGCGCCGGCAAAATAGCTGCCGCCGACAACAAACGAGGAACCCAATGGTGGTTCGCTTATTCCTTCGTCAGGGATCGGCTCTCCCAAGAATCGCTTCTTATCCTCTTCTGTAGTCTTCACTTCTCTTTCGGAGCTTAGCGCAACATACGCGCCGGCCGCCATGGAGAGCGAGCCGGCGACGGCTGTCGTCGAACCGGCAATCAGGACGGTCACGGTGTCTCCGAACGCCGCAAAGAATCCGCTGACGGCGCCAAGGATCTCTACCAATCCGTCATTCAAACCCAGAAAGATATTCCGAATTTTTTCTGGATTGATCTTCCGTTCGGCCAACTGGGTCACGATGAGATCCTCATGCTTGAATTCATCCATGAGGATGCCTTTGACCGCCGCGCCCAATGGTTCGTCCTTATAGGTCTTCCAGACCGACAGGTATTTCTTCACGCCATAAACCTCGATGGCTTCCAGCACCAGATGAATCGCGGGCGCGCCGAAGAGGCGGCAAATGAGAACGATAAGCTGAAGCTTAACTCGGCGAGCAAAATCGAGCGACGTCAGGCGGCTGTCAAAAAACTTCTGCCAAAAGGTGATATGGGTGATCTCGATCTTGATCAACTCCTCCAGAATCTCACGGATCTTCCCCTCGCTAATGTCCCGAAGCGCCCGATAGAGTGCAAGATCGAAGATCTCGTCCAAAATGAGCGTGCGAGCAAGTGAGCTATCGTGAGGCTTCGTCATGTCAAGAAAGGATATGGAGAAAGAGGGCTTGTGTGTACCGCATCATTATAATATCGCAAGTCATGACATTCAAAATGAGTGGTGCTACCATTGGTCCCCAATAATGCTGCAGTGCCAACTCGATTAACGAAAAGTAATAATTAGCCAATAGTGACCTATTTGAATTTAGAC
>JBOHOS010000076.1:0-5844 GCA_050731295.1 Nitrospiraceae bacterium
TTTGCCTTGTATGTGGCGGGCTTATTCTGCTGGACGTACGCCGTGTTGAAGCAACTCACGATGGGACGCATGGCGGGTTACGGTCTGGGATTGATGTTCATGGCCGGCTATGCGTTGCAGCTCTCGCATTTGACCCTCATGGTCGTGCTCGGGCTCATGCTGGTGAACCTGGACAAACGGCGAGCCGGTGTTCCGGTGAATGAGACGGTAGGAGAGAGGCCCTTAGCCGGTTCGGCCGGGCCAATGGTTGGCGAACACCTTTCTTGATGGCAACAGGGATGAATCATGGATGAACAAAACCCTTCTGGTCAGACTGAAGCCGCCGGCGCCGCGACGGAGCAGGTCGATCGGCCGTTAACGCCGGATGAAGAAATTGCCGAGATCGAAAAATTGCTCGCGACGGAAGCGGACGATTTTCAAGCGCGGTGCCGGCTGGGCGAACTGTACTTCAGTAAAGGCCGGCTGGTCGACGCCCTTGCCGAAGTTAAAAAATCGATCGAGATGGCGGAAGGGCTGCGGACCGAGATGAACCGCTCGCTCGCTATGTACTATTCCAATCTCGGCACGATCTACGGCACGAAAGGCATGATCGATGAGGCCGAGGTCCAGTTCAAGAAGGCGCTGGAGGTGTATGCGGACGATGTGCTGGCGCTCTTCAACTTGGGCCGGGTGTACTCGGAGAAACGAAGGTTCATGGAAGCCAAGGGCTACTATGAACGGCTCGTCGAGGTCACGCCGGAAGATCCCGTCGCCTGGTATAACCTCGCCGGCGTGTACGTCGAGTTGGATAACCCTGCCGTCTCGGATTACAATACCGTGGATATGGCGATGCAGTGTTACCTGAAGGTGCTCGAGTTGGACCCCAAGAATTTGGATTCCAGCTTCAAATTGATGGAAATCGCCCTGAATCACAAGAAAATGGATCTCGCCATCAAGGTCATGGAAGAAGCCGTGGAGCACAATCCGGACGAGCCGTTGGCCTACTACAACCTGATCAGCACCTACGACAAAGGCAAAATGTTTGAACAGGCCGAGCAGGCGCGCCAGAAGCTCAAGGATCGTTTCGCCAAGCGCGCGCGAGGAACGAGCAATCCCTAGGACACAAGGAGAACAACCCTTATGTTTGGAAGCATTGGTTTTACAGAGCTGATTCTCATTCTGGTGATTGTCATGATCATCTTCGGGGCCGGCAAACTTCCGCAGTTGGGGGAAGGTCTGGGCAAGGCGATCAAGGGCTTCAAGAAATCGGTGCATGAAGCCGACGCGATCGAAGCTGAAGCGCAAGCACAGGCGCAGGCCGACGCCGGCTCTCAGGGGCAGCCGATGCAGGGCGCGGCGCAGGTTGCGCAATCCGCCCCGGCCATTCAGGTGCCCATATCGGAACCTCATGCTGCGGCCATGCCGCCTCCGTCGAAAGCGTAGCGCGCCGAAACGAAGCATCTCTTTTATCCTCGCGTTCAGGTGACCGGGAGGTCTGTGAGCGCAGTCGGAAGGAATTGTCATGGGACTCGGACTCGAGTTAGGCGTCGGATACATCGAAACGTTCGCGGGTAACGGAAAAGCGCGAAGCACCGGGGACGGAAAACTGGCCGTCAAATCCGGTGTGCCCCTTCCTCATCATGTCGCCGTGGATAAAGAAGAGCGATATGTCTATCTGGCCGAATCCGGATCGGACCGCATCCGCCGGATCGATCTGAACGAAGGCACCATGCACAATTTCGCCGGTATCGGCGAGACCTGCTATAGCGGCGATTCAGGGTTGTGTGGCGAGGCGGGGCTGTACTTGCCGTTGAGTGTCGCGTTCGATTCCCAAAACAATGTGTACATCTGCGATTCCGGCAGCAATCGCATCCGGCGGGTGGATCACGACACCGGCATCATCACGACGGTCGTGGGAACCGGGCAGTTCGAGTTCAACGGCGATGGGCCTGCGCTGGAGGTCAATCTGACCTATCCGGCCGCCATCGCGTTCGATACCGACGATGTCCTGTACATCGCCGATACCCAAGCCCATCGGATTCGCCGGTATGATCCTCGGACCGGCGACGTGACGACGATTGCCGGAACGTGGTCTGTCGAGGATGACGCGCGGGAACAACCGTTAGTGGCGAGGAATCTCGTCGTGCTCTCGGGCGATTCCATCGGCATTGATTTCAGCGACGATCACGGATGGCTGAGACCGGAATGTTCCGATGGCTTGGACCTGTCTCTCTACCTGGATGACGGGCATCCCGCGCTCGAAGCCAGACTGTATGACATTGTGGGCATTGCCGTGGACCGCCATGGCGACGTGTACGTGGTGGACAAAGGGAGCAACCGCCTCCGGCAGATCAATCGGAATTCCGGTGTCATCTCCACTGTCGCCGGCGTGTGCCGGTACGGGTATGACGGCGATGACAAACCGGCCGTCAAGGCCATGTTGCACGCGCCCGAAGCCGTGGTCTTCGACCCGGAGGGTAATCTCTATGTCTCGGATACCATGAATCACCGGGTGCGAAAAGTGGACGCCAAGACGGGGATCATTACGACCATCGCCGGCAACGGCGACAGCGGGTACGAGGATAAGAACATGGGCGGTTGCGGGGCCGCGAGATTTGTTGCCAAGGATGCGGCCGGTATGGTCAAGCACGGCGACGGTCTTCTTGCCGTCGAAGCGGTCGTCAATTCGCCCGTCGGTCTGACCCTCGATTCGCAAGGGCGTCTCTACATCTGCGAGCGCGGCGAGAACAAAATCCGCCGGGTAAAATTATGGTGAAGCCATTGCAGGCCCGGCCTGCTCCGGCCATGAATGAGGGCTGAGATTCAGGCTCGTGGGCGTGCGGATTCGAGCGAGGCTGCGATATGGCGCGAGTGAGCGGAAGGGGTGTGTGGCGTTCTGCCATTCCGCTGTTTCTTCTGGTTGTGTCGATCTGCGCCCTCATTCTCGGCTCGTTCGGGATTCCGATCGTCAGTTCGCAGGGCATGTTCATCCGTTCGCATCTGATTTCCGGAACGATACCCGCAGCCCCTGATGACCCCGCCTGGGACAAAATCCCTCCCATGACATTGCCCTTGAGCGGCCAGGTGATCACCAGGCCGCTCTGGCCGGAACCGGCGGCGCGCGCCCTGACCGTCCGCTCGGCGCATAACGGCACGGAGATCGCGTTTCTGATCGAGTGGCAAGATAATACCAAGAACGACCGTTTGACACCCGGCACGTTTCGCGACGGGGTGGCCGTCGGGTTGCCGCTCGGCGACGCGCCGGCCTTCTTCTGCATGGGACAATTGGATCATTACATCAATATCTGGCACTGGAAAGCCGATTGGCAAAGCGACATCGACCGGCGGACGGCCCGTCCGGCCGAGCGAAAAGCCGACGGGGAAGTCCGCAGATTTGAGGTCATTCCAAGAAGAAAATCGTCGGTCGAAGATTTGATCGGAGGCGGATTCAGCACGCTGACCACCAAAGAAGATCAAGGACGGGTACAGGGAAAAGCCACCTGGAAAGATGGCGTCTGGCATGTGGTGATCCGAAGGCCTCTCGCCAGCACGGGCCAAGACAATGAGGCCAGGCTGGAGCCGGGTCGCCTCCAGACCATTGCCTTTGCCGTCTGGAATGGAGAGAACAAAGAACGGAATGGTCAGAAAGCCGTGGCGCCTTGGTTCCAGCTCTTGATCGATGCCGTCACGAAATTATGATGGTCTGCCTTGGGAGCGCCGGCGAAACCGGACGCCCCGAGGACCCATCGACAATTGAGGGAAGAGGCCAGAGGTCATTAAGATGCGACGCGGAATGAAAGCCCTCCCTTCCGGAAGGGCTTTTTTCATATGTCTTTCCATGGTGATGTGGTGTTGGAGTCCATTGGCGTCTCCGCCGGCGGTTGACGCCGCATCGCCTTCCAGCGAGAACGGCGAGATGACGGATGACGAAGCCAGGCGCCTGGGCGAGGAGTTCGGCATCATCGTCGACTCCGTGGACGAGGAGATTCAACGGGAATTGAAGATGCAGAGGCCCGAAGGTGTGGCCGTCTTCGAGGTGATTGGCGGGACCCAGGCCGACTCGGCGGGAATCAAGGTGCGGGCGGTCATCAAGGAAATTGATAAGTACGAGATCAGGAATTTGAAAGACTTCGGCCTGGCCCTCAAGCGAACCAAGGACAGCTGTAACTTCACCATCGGGACGTATGAGCCGGCCGACCCCAATACGCAAGGCGTCGGAGGCGTCATCAATTTTCATTTCGTCGGCTGCAAGCGGGATTGAGCCGCAGTGTGATGGCGGTCTTCAAGGAGCGAAGGATGGGGAGAGTTCACATCGTTGTCGGTGTCGTTGTTTGTTCGCTCCTGATCGGGTCTAGCATTGTTTACCATGACGGGGCGGTGGCTCAAAAGGCCGACGGTCAAGGACCGAGCGACTGGGTCGCCGAAATCGAAAAAGTGTTCATTCGCTCGGAGGACTGCAAACAATGCCATGACCGGCACTATGAAGAGTGGAAAGGCATGCGGGAGCAGACGCCCGACCTGAAAACATTCGGCCGGGTGGATGCGGCCTTGCTTCACGGCACCTCGCTTGAATCCCCTGTCTTTAAAACCGTGCTCGGTCTCTGGCTCCAAACCAATCCGACCCCGGAACAGCGATCCAAATGCCTGTCATGTCACGTGCCAGCCGTAACGGTCTTCCCGCAACACGTGGATAAGATCAATCAGCAGGTGCTCTCGGGGAAGGTCGAGATCGAAGGCATCGGGTGCGCCTCCTGCCATCTGATTAACGGGGTATCGGACAAAGGCGGCGCGCCGCCCACGTTCAAGGTGACGCCGGGCGAGACGATCTACGGTCCCTATGCCGATGCCGAAGAAAATCTGGTGCATCCCTCGAGCCAATCCGATCTGTTTCGGGGCGCCAACTATTGCACGGCGTGTCATTTCGATAAGGTGAAGGATGTCACCCGTCGAGACCTTCCGGGGGAAATTCTCCAAGGGACCGTCTGTCAGGATTGTCATATGGAGCCCTCGACCGGCAGCTCCACCTCCAAACGCGGCGCGCCGACGCGGTCGATCGGCCGGCATTGGTTCAGGGGCGTCGTGATCTCCGGCGTCATGCTGAAGAACCGAAACTTACAAGCCGAGTGGATGCCGCGGCTGGATATCGACGTCACCCCTGCGCAGGCCGGTGTGGACGGCACGGTGTTGGTGCGAACCGGAAGCCTCCCGCATAGTTTCCCGGACGGAGATCCGGTCTTGAAGCAATTCTTTGTCACCATCATGCTCAAAGACGCCAAGGGACAGGTCATCGCGAGCGACGTCAAGCGATTCGGGTTGCCGTTTAAGGAGATCCTTCGAGGACCGATTCCCGATCCGTTGGTGAAGGGCGGCACGACCAGGCGTGTTCCCTTTCAATTCTCGCTGCCCGCCGGAAGCGCGCCGGCCGTCGTCGAGGCGCTGCTGACCTACTCGCTCATTCCCGACCCCGACGACGATCTGAAGGCCCGCTATCTGGCGACGTTGAAAACGGACCAGGAGCGTGAGACTGCAACCAAGCTGATTCAGGAGTATGCGCAACCCCGCGTCTTGACGTTCCGCACCAAAGCATTGTCATTCGATAAGAAGGGATAGGATTGTGACGCGATTGAGCTCAATGGGGCGGAGAATTGTCTTGGGTGGACTCGTCTTTGCGATGCTCGTGGTCGGAGGACTGGTCCACTTCGGTCTTGCGCAGGAGACCAAGACCAAAGCGACGATTGAAAAGGTCTTTCCGAACTCCAGCAAGTGCAAACGGTGCCACGAGCGAGCCTTTGAAGAATGGGAAACGTCGCCGCTTTCCCGGTCCATCCATTCCCCGGCGTTCAGAGCCTCATTGGATGAGTACTT
>JBOHOS010000077.1:0-3100 GCA_050731295.1 Nitrospiraceae bacterium
ATCCGAAGCCGCCGGCCCGGCGCTCGAAGGCGGAGTCCGCAAAGGCGACATCCTGCTGAAAATCGACGACACGGCCATCACCGACGGCATTCAATTGAAGAATTATCTGATTGAACGCACCGCGCCGGGCCAAAAGGTCGCGGTCAAAGTGCTGCGTGACCAGAAAGAGGAAGTTTTGTACGTCACGTTGGGGAAAGCCTAGTCGCAATGTGACACAAGATAGTAGCCCTCGTAGAATCAGACCAGAATATTGGTCAACGTGGGAGATGGAGAAATGTCAAAAACCTTGCCTATTTCTGAAGTGAAGGCTCGCTTACCCCAACTGGTGACAGGTGTGCAAGAACGTGAAGAGGAAGTGGTCGTGACTCGAAACGGGAAGCCGGCGGCGGTCCTCATCAATTATGCTGAATATGAGCGACTGAAGGAGACGGTTGATGTCCTGAGCGATCCCGACATGATGCGACAAATTCGTCGTAGTCAAAACTTTTACGCCAAAGGAAAAGAAGGCTTGTCGTTTGAGGATGTCTTTGGAGAGCCATTGGTTCCACCGAAACGACGCTCTCGGTGAGAGTCATGTATCGACCGGATATCCCGCCGCAGTTGCCGAACGCGCGAGGCATCTCCCTCCCGATATCAAGCGTGGGGTCAAGGCTGCCATTCGCGCACTTTCTGCAGATCCTAGCGCAGGGGAACCACTTCTCGGAGAATTGGAGGGGTTTTGGAAATACCGGGTCAACCGATTTCGTCTTGTGTATGCCGTCGATCGCAAATTCCGCGTCATTAAGATTGTTGCAGTTGACCACCGCCGCTGAACTGATACAACCTCGCCGGTAACTGCGGATCATCTGCTCAAAGGAAAGGCCCAGCCGCGCAAGTACGTTCTCGCTCTACTCTCCGCAGTTAGAGAATAGCAACTCCATTTTTGCATCGATCCACACAGGTCAATGGCATACAGGTTCGTCTTGAGATCGCTCAACGGCTCAGGTTGAGATCCGGCACTCTCGCAGCATTTCATCCTTTTACCGTTGTGAGATTAGTTAAAAACATTTATCCTTCTCGCAGGCTCCTCCGGTGAGGTCGATGCCGCGAAACGACCAGGTCACGCGCCAGTGGCACATCATGCAGCGCCTTGCCTCGTCACGGCAGGGGCTGACCCTCGGTCAGTTGGCGGAATCGCTGTCCGCGGAGTTTCCGAAACATCTGCGCACCCTGCGACGGGATCTGGCGGCGTTGGAGGCGGCCAACTTCCCCCTCGTCTCCGAGCGGGTCGATGGGCGCGTCCGCTGGCGCTTTATGAATGGGTTTCGGAACGTGCCGGCGCTGAATCTGTCACCGACCGAGCTCATGGCCCTGGTCTTCAGCCGGCATCTGCTGAGTCCATTGGCCGGGACAGAGCTGCAGACGTCGTTGGACTCGGCGTTCAACAAAGCCTCCGCCATGATCCCGCCTGCCGCGAGGACCTATCTTCAGCAATTGCAGAACGCGTTCTCGGTCGGTCTCGGTCCACACAAGCAGTACAAGCAACACCGCGCTACCATTGATGCCCTCACCGGGGCCATGATCCACAAGCAGACGGTGCAGATGCGGTATTACTCTGCGTCGCGAGATGTGACATCCCGCCGCGAGATCGATCCTTATTGTCTTCGCTATGTCGATGGCGCGCTCTATTTGATTGCGCATTGTCACCGGAGAAAGGAACCTCGCATGTTCGCGGTTGAGCGCATCCGGTCACTGACGCTCACCGATCATCCCTATCAGATGCCGATGCACTTCAAAGTAGACGACTACGTGGAAGACGCTCTCGTCGTCATGCGCGGGAAGCAGATCGTGGTCGAACTCGTGTTTGAGAAGTCGACGGCGGCGTGGGTCAAAGATCGGACGTGGCATCCAAGTCAGAAACTGACGATGCTGAAGGGTGGGCAGCTCCGAATGACGCTGACCGTGGCGGACACGCGTGAATTGATCGGTTGGATCCTAAGCTTCGGGAGCGGGGTTCAGGTCGTGGAGCCGGACAGTCTTCGAGCTGCCGTAGAGAAGGAGGCTCGGGCAATTCTCGATCGGGAGTGACCGGAGAGAACACACGCGATGACGGAGATATCGCAAAATACCTGGAGCGGAAGCGCCATCAGCGGCTCACACCGCGAGCGCCATGCAAATGCTCTTTAACATGAGAGGAAGTGTGCGTCTTAGGGCCACGATGCTTCGGCAGCTTCTGCATCAGCTCGAACAGCTTCCTGGCAGCCGCTCCGGGCTCGGGTTCTGGTTGCACAGCCCGAAGCTCCGCCACGACCTCATCATGCACCATGATTTGTACACGGGTCCCCGCATCTTTGCGAACTTGGCGAACCAGGGCGGGAAGGCGCTTTCTGGCTTCGCTGATCGAGAGTTTCATGTTTCCTCCATGAAAAACGATGAGGAGTGTACAAGGGCGTACACAACGGGTCAACAGGAAAGGGACCTCGGTTGTCACAGTTCTCTTCATCCTTTTAAGAGAGATGGGCGCGGAAACACTTGTTAGCGAACATAAATCTTTTGTAGGAAAAAAATATGAAGCGATGGACCTCGGATGTCCGTATCATCCCTTAGAATGCCGGTGAAGTGAAAGCCTTAAGCCGCAGGAGCAATCATGAAGGGTAAAGAAGATTTTGGAAATTGGTTTGAGAAAGCGGCAGGTCACAAACCATACCCGTTCCAGACCCGATTTGCCTGTGACCAGACACTGCGACAAGGGCATGCAGGTTTTGCAATTCTGGAGCGACCGCCACCGCGAAACATCTATTGACATATTCGTCCATGAGCCCTTTCCGTTTGATGAGGAATATGTCAACGCGCTGATCAAGCCCCTGTATGGGTCCATAGAAGTTCGGTTTGTCAGCATCCCCACGCTGATCAAGATGAAGGAAGCGGCGGCCAGGGAACAAGACAGAATAGATATTGAACACCTGCGCATGAGGTTGGAAGACGATGCCGGAAAATGAACCGCAAAAACCGGATTTCGACTGGCGCTCGACCGGCTTCGAAGGCGCGCGCCGCGAACAACTACGCCGCTGGGCGCAATTGCCGTTGGAAAACATCCTGCTTGCCATTGAGGAAATGCAGG
>JBOHOS010000078.1:0-3999 GCA_050731295.1 Nitrospiraceae bacterium
GATATCTCACGTTTGAACCGCATCATCGAGGTAAACCCGGACGAACAATGGGTGCGCGTACAGCCGGGAATCGTGTTCGCTGAGTTGAACAGGCGGATGGCTCGGCAAGGCCTTCTCTTCGGCCCTGATCCTTCCAGCGGCGACATGTGTAAGCTGGGAGGGATGCTCGCGAATAATTCTTCGGGCCCGCACACCCTTCGGTACGGTTCCGTGAAGGACAATGTGCTCGCCCTGAAGGTGTACTTACAGACCAGTGGCTGGCTGGACGCGCGTGCGTACGATCTGGACGATCCGCGCCTGCATCAGGCGCTCACCACCCATCCTCCGCTCCGCCACGTGCTTGGCATGGTCCGTCAGCGGACCGCCTTGATCCGTGAGAAACGACCCACGGTCACCAAGAACAGTTGCGGGTATAACCTCTTTGGACTGGTGGATGGTTTGGACGAAGGCCGGTTCGATCTTCCCAAATTGTTTGTCGGTAGTGAAGGAACTCTTGGAGTGTTCAGTGAAGCCACTCTTCGGCTCGTCCCTCGCCCGGCGTTCACGACCACGGCACTGATTCATTTTCGGCACCTCGATGACATCGGGGAAGCCGTCTCACGTCTGCTGTCGCTGAATCCCAGCGCGCTCGAGGTCATGGACGCGAACACACTCAGCCTGATCGGGCGAGAGCGCCACGGCATTCCCGCGGATGCCGCCGCCACGCTGTTGGCGGAATTTGATAGCAACGGATCACCCGACGATCCGGCTCGGACCGAACAAGGCGAGATGGTAAAAGAACTGTGCCGCCGGTACCGCTTGTCCTCGGATCCGGTTCTGGCGTTTGAGGACGAGCAACGCGACCAACTATGGAAGGCTCGCAAGTCTCTGTATCCCACGCTTTATCGGTTTGGGAACAAGAAGAAACCGATCAATTACGTGGATGACGTCGTCGTCCGGGCGGAACAGATCAGCGACCTGATGCGATATTTGGAGGAGTTTTTCAAGGGCCAACGAGTTCCGGTCGCCATCTTCGGTCATATTGGAAACGGAAATGCGCACATCGTGCCGCTGTTGGATGTGAACGATGCCGAGGACTTTGCCCGGATGATCGAGGGCTATCATGCGATTCACCAAACGGTCTTGTCTCGTTTCGGAGGGTCGATTTGTGGAGAGCATGGTGATGGCCGTGTACGCGCCGAATATGTTCGCCGCATGTTCGGGGAGGAGCTGTATGGGTTGTTCGAGGAGGTAAAACGCGCGATTGATCCGAGCGGGGTCATGAATCCCGGCGTGAAGATCAGCAACGCCTCATTCAGCGAGCACATCGATTACACCCGTCTCTCAAAGGAATGCGCAACCTGCGGAAAGTGCAATTCCGTCTGCCCCGTGTACGATGTTTTTCAATCGGAGGACATGAGTTCTCGTGGCTGGTTCGAAATCGTGACGGCCAAGGAGTACAGCTATCCCAACTCCAAGCGAGTCGTAGAGGCGTGTCTCAATTGCAAGTCCTGCCGGACGGTGTGTCCGGCCGGCGTCGATGTCTCCGATCTCATTCTGCGACGGCGCGCCGAGCAGCCGAATCGGATGGCCGGCCTGGTCTTTTCCGTTCATGCCCGGCAACGGCTGTTTGAGCGATTTTTGAAGATAGCAGCCGTGACGCAGCGACTCTGGGACAGGCCTGGGCCGCGAGCCGTCTTAGAATGGCTCACACGCCCGCTGATGCGACGGATCGCCGACACGGCGAGGATTCCTAAAGACATGGTGCTGCCGAAGCTTGCTGTCAAGCACCTACGCGATCGCCATCCAAAACTTGTTCGAAAGTCTGGATCGGATTCCAAAGGGGTCGCGTATTTCCATGGCTGCGCCGCTAATTACCTGGATGATGGAGTGGGAGATGCCGTGATCGGCGTGCTGCAAAAGCTGGGGATCGACCCCGTGCTTCCGCCGCAACGATGTTCCGGCACCCCGATTCAAACCTATGGTCATGTCGATCTGGTCAAAGAAGGGGCCCGGTTTAACCTCGCCGCTTTCGAACCATACGACACCATCGTCACCGGCTGCGCGTCCTGTACCCTCATGCTCAAGGATTATCCACAACTATTTGACGGAGAGCCTGAACATGAAGCGGCAGCACGTCTTGCATGTCGCGTCAAGCATATTTCGGAAGTCGTGGCGGAGTCCAAGCTGCCTCCCATCGGTCAAGGAGGCCAGACTGTATTGCCCGCCCGCACGATGACCTATCATTCGTCTTGCCATCTCCGAGCGGCGGGCGTCACAAAAGCTCCGCGCCAGATACTGGCACGCCTTCCGGGTGTGGAATTGGTGGAGATGCAAGACGCGGATCGCTGCGCCGGAGGGGCAGGCACGTACATCTTGAAAGATTACGTGACGGCTCAGAAAATTTTTCAACGCAAGCAACGCGCCATTGATGAGAGCGGCGCGGAACTGGTGGCCACAAGTTGTCCGGCGTGTATGATCCAGTTAAAGAATGGCCTGCGAGGAAAAGTCGAGGTCAAGCACGTCGCCCAGGTTATTAATGAGGCGTACTCAGCACAGTCGAACACGTCCGGCGAACAGCCGTCCTCAATACATGACGCTACGGAAGCTTGACTGGGTTTTTCTTCTCGCAGTCGGACTGATTGTCTTGTTCGTCTCGTTATTGCCCACGCCTCGTGATCGGAATCCTGCAGTGCCGAATAGCCCCAATCATCGGGGTCTTGCCTCAGAAAAAGAATGCGGTCGTTGTCATGCCGCCGCCGACCAGCGGCTTCCCGCTCGACATCCAAAACGGCAGGATTGCTTTCGCTGCCACCGCCGTGCGGAATCGGTCTCCGATAATGAAGCGCTCAACCGGATCAAATGGAGTGTGCTCGTTCAGAAGTCACGTGACCTGTTGGCGTCACGATGATCCTCAATCCGACGGTGCAGTGCCTATCAGAGTCGGATTATCCGGCGCCTTTTGCTTTGCCTCTATGTCGTTGGTTGTTTGAAAAGACCGGCAATCGTCTTGCTTCGGTCCCCGTTAACGCTGCAGACCGGAGGTGTTTCGTTGATACAGGTATGATCCATTTGAGACAGGGTAGGTCGCGATCTGTCATCAAAGGGACATTTGCAGAAGGTCGACGCAAGTTAAGACCTTGTTTTCATTAGATAGGCTTGCGAGTAATGAAGGCACACCACTTGCTCCAAAATCGGAGACTTGGCTTACGGTGCTCCGGACCATCACACACTGTCACGATTGAATTGAATGGAGGATTTGGCTCATGCGAGAGATTCATTCCCCCGCAGCGATCTCTGATCATGCGAAAACGCTGACGTCGCCGGACGACATCGCGCACAGCATTGAAATGTTACGGCATGTGATCGACCAGGTCAAAGAGATACACAGAGGTGCCTTGCCTTCCGGCGACGAGATGAGAGTAGGGAATGACACGTCTCGCGTGCCCAGTGAAGTGTTTCACTTTCACGCACGCAGAGAGATCGTGATGACTGAGAGGCACGTTCGAGAGTCGATTGCCGAAATCTTCGGAAAATCCTCGCCTGAAGCTCGAAAATATCAACACTTTCGTCTCAACACGACCACCAAATCCGGGATTGAGGACGCTGTAGCCGCTTTGGAAAGTCTAATTTTTCAACTGGAAGAAAAAAGACTCCTGCTTGTCGGTGCACGCCCGCCACGCTCGGTTCAAAATAGCGATATCGATTCGCTGACGGACCTCTACGCTCGCCGTCTTTTGGACCGGTATCTGGTGCAAGAATTGGATCGCTCCCAGCGCTACGGCTATCCTTGCGTCTTGGTTTTCTTTTCACTACGGAATTGGAGGGCCGTCCATATTAGGCAGGGATCCTCTGTGGCCAACACCATTCTTGTGAAAATGGCCTGTGCATGCAAGGCGTCTCTTCGAGCGTATGATTATGCCGCCCGCGTCGCAGAGGACGAATTTGCGATCCTGTTGCCTCAGTCCGATAGCCAGGGAGCCTGCGCGGTCAGTCGCAGGATTGCGGAGAAGTTCGAGG
>JBOHOS010000079.1:0-1978 GCA_050731295.1 Nitrospiraceae bacterium
AGCAAAATACGCTGATTAACGCAATGAAGTAGTCATCTCATATGTGGTACTTCGCCTACGCATCCAACATGAATCGCCAACAGCTTGAACAGCGGGTTAAACGAACCAGCATACGCTGGATGGCTGCGCGGCTCGATGCCTATGTGATCCGATTTAATAAAAGAAGCACCGTCGACCTGAGCGGAAAAGCCAACATCGTTCCGGATGTTGAGGGCATAGTCTGGGGTGTCATCTTTGACCTCAGTGAAGACGAAATTGAACGACTCGCTCGCTTTGAAGGTGGATATTCGAGGAAAACTCTTGCAGTCGTTGCCGGTGAGGCCGCTGAAGAGCTCCAGGCGGAGACCTTCGTCGCAAAGGCGGACGAACCAGACCTTCTGCCCACCAGTACATACCTTCGGGTCATCATTGAAGGAGCCCGCGAGCACGAATTGCCGGCGGACTATCGCGAGCGACTCGCTCGCACCAAGACCGCAGAGTAACCAGACTTCCGGCCATGTTCGGAAAGAGCCTCGGAGCTATCCCGTGGTTTCAGTGGCCCCAGTTGATTGCTCATTATTGAAACGGCACGGCACTTGGCTTAGCATCTACCAGAGATATGGCGCAACTCGAACCCGTTCCAGTCCCCGATCACCACACGAGCGTTGTCGTGGGCGCGCTCTGGATGGTGCTCATTTCCTTGGCCTTGTTCTTTGTTCCAGCCATCAACGGAGTGATCGCCGGAGTGGTGGGCGGTTATCTCATTGGAACTCTCTGGCGTGCGATGGCGGCCGCTGTTCTCCCGGCACTGGTCGTGGCCTTCGGGCTATGGGCTCTTTTGTCCGTGTTCGGTTTGCCGGTCATCGGTTTCTTTGCCGGCGGCGCTGTCACGATCTTGATCGTCCTTTCTGATCTCGGCCTCTTCCTTGGCGCTGTCCTGGGAGTAGCCGCGCACCAACTGACGCATCACGTGTGACGATCGATTGAGTTGACCCTCTCAATCCACATGGCAATGCGCGAATTCACCACAGGCATGCGAGGGCTCGTGAGCGGATCCCAACGGATACGGCGTGCATCCAACTCGATACGAGCTGTTTTGACAGGGGAGAAGGGGTATCAAACACGTTCACGGTATCGGCCGCCGGTTCAGACATGAGCCCTCAGGAGGGAAATATTATCAGCACGATGAAGCCCACGAGGATCCGGTAGTACGCAAACGCCCGCAACGTGTGGCGTTTCACAAAAGCAAGAAACGCCGCGATGACGATCCAGGCGACGACAAATGAAACGAGAAGTCCCAGCGCCAGCGCCAGCAGTTCATCAGGCGTCATCGAGGGGAATGACTTGAGCATCTTATAGACCGTCGCCCCGATCATGGTCGGCAGCGCGAGAAAAAAGGAATATTCCGTGGCGACTTTTCGGTCCATGCCGAGGAGCAGTCCGCCCACAATCGTCGCCCCGGACCGCGAGATGCCGGGAAACAACGCGACGCATTGCGCGAGGCCGACCCCGAAGGCGGTCCGAATTCCCACGTCTTCCAATTGTGTCACAGTGACCCGCCTCCGAGTCGCTTCGACGCCAAGGATGATGATCCCGCCTATGATCAGGGCGATCGCCACGGTAAATGGTCTAAACAGGTGAGTCTCAATCCAATCATGCAGTAAGAAGCCGGTCAACGCGGCCGGGAGAAAGGCGATCGCCAATCCGATCAGAAACCACAGGCTCTGATGCTTCTGCGAAGACGCCAGTAGGGCCGCTCGCCACCCTTGCGCCGATTCGTGAGGTTTCACCCTCGCCAACGCCGTGGCCTGTTCTCGGGCCTGCGACAGAAGCGTGACGATTTTGCGCCGCTCATAGGCGACGACGGCAAGAATGGCGCCGAGCTGGATGGAGATTTCCACACTGTCGGCTGTGGCTCCGGTAAAGCCAAGCAGATGGCCGACGAGAATCAAATGCCCGGTGGAGGACACCGGCAGAAATTCGGTGAGACCTTCGACCA
>JBOHOS010000080.1:0-4161 GCA_050731295.1 Nitrospiraceae bacterium
CTACGATGCTCAGAATGGGAATCGGCATGATAGTTTTGTTGGATGGTGAGAGATCAGCAACAATTACCGGCGTGAGGCTCACGGTTGAGCGCTGAAGTCGAATGGCTCGATTCCTGCCCCTCACGCATCCAAAATTCCTGACTCAGGACCTGCACGTCAACCGTATCTCCGGGGTTCAGCCGTTCCACGCGCTCGGGCACATCGATGAGTCCGTTGGCCTTGACCATCGATGTCAGAATGCCGGATCCCTGATCCCCGGTCGTCCGGACCGTCAGCACGCCATTTTCACGGCTCAGAATACCGCGCAGGAAATGCCGCCGATCCGGCCGCTTGGAAAACTTCTCTTGAAAGACGGCCTGTACCACGGGACGGCCATAGCGGCGATGCCCGCCCATTTTCAGGATTGTGGGACGAACGAGCTGCTCGAAGGTCACCATCGAGGAGACGGGATTGCCGGGCAATCCGAACGCCAGCTTGCCCTGAATCTTACCGAAGGCCAGCGGCTGCCCCGGGCGAACGGCCAGCTTCCAAAAATTCATCTCGGCGCCTAATTCCTTGAATACCGCCTTGGTGAAATCGTAATCACCCATCGACACCCCGCCGGAGAGAACCAGGATGTCGGCATTCAGGCCGTGAGCGATTTTTTCCTTGAGGGCCGCAGGCTGATCTTGAGCGATCCCGAGGAGCAGCGGAATGCCGCCGGCCTCCTGCACCGCCGCGGCGATTCCGTAGCTGTTGGAATTGATGATCTTCTCTTCATCAAAGCGCTCGTCGAGATCGGCCAGCTCATCGCCGGTCGAGAGAATGGCGACCCGCGGCCGCTGATGCACGAGGACGAAGGATTTGGCGAGGATGGCCAGCATGCCCGCCTCTGCCGGCCGGATCTGTGTCCCTCGCGCAATGATACGGTCGTCCTTTTTGACATCCTCACCTTGAGGCCGAATGTTCGCCTGAGGCTCCACGGGCTTAAAGATCCGGACCGAATCCGGAGAGGGGTCGGTTTCTTCCACCTTCACGACGGCATTGGCGCCCTTGGGTACCGGCGCGCCGGTCATGATGCGGATAGCCTGCCCTGGACCCACGGCTTTAGTCGCGACCTTTCCAGCCGGCACGTCCTCGATGACGCGTAAGACGACCGGTTTGGCGATCGCATGCTCCTGCTTAAGGTCCTCCCACCGGACGGCAAACCCATCCATCGCGGAGTTATCCCACGGCGGGTTATCGCGAGCTGCCACGATATCTTCCCCCAAGACGCGTCCCAGCGCATCGAGCAATCCGACTTTTTCAAGCCCCAGAGGCTGAGCCGAATCCAATACCGTTTTTTGAGCTTCGTGAAGAGGCGTCAGGCCTTGCGATGCGTAGTCCATCATGTGCTCTACGTTTTCACTGCTTTAGAGTTAATGTACGGCTCCCATAGGATGCTCAAAAAGGCCGGCCTATTACACCCGCCCAGCCCCCAGCGCGTCGAGACGCACTCCCTCCCGTGGGGTACGTTGAGGATTTTGGCGAGCCGAGACAAAGCTCGGGAAGCGGTGCGTCTTGGCGCGCCTGGGGACGAGGTGGGTGAAAATGAACCTTTTTCAGCATCCTATCTATGCTTGGGGGTGACGCGTAACAGTGATCCGCTCTTCTTACAAAACGCATCCACTTTGTTGGCAATGGAGTGGTACGCGTCCGCTGTGGTCGTATCGGAATAAAACATCGCGAAGGGCTCGCCTGCATCGCATTGGGTCACCACGTCGGGATCGAGCGGGATACGGCCGAGGAACGGCACGCTCATGTCATGGGCCGAGGCCTCGCCGCCGCCTTTTCGAAACACCTCGATGTGCTGGCCGCAGTGCGGGCAGTCGAGTCCACTCATATTTTCTACGATCCCGATGATCGGCAATTGGCTGTCCTTGCAAAACGAGACGGATTTTCTCGAGTCGAGCAGCGCCACTTCTTGGGGCGTGGTGATAATCACCGCCCCGCTGACGTTGCCGATCAGATCGATCGTGGTAACCGATTCGTTCCCCGTTCCGGGCGGAAGATCGACGAACAGGAAGTTGAGGTCCTGCCATTCCACGCCGCCCAGCAATTGATTGATGAACTCGTATTTGTAGGCATCGCGCCAGATGATCGGATCATCGGAATTCTGCAACAGAAACGACATCGAGGCGATTTTGATGTTGTAGGCCTGAAAGGGAATGATGCCGCCTGACGTGCTGACCTTCAGCTTTTGCCCTTCCGCCCCGACCATCTTGGGAATGTTCGGCCCGTGAATATCCATATCGCAGATGCCGACCTCGTATCCCTTCAAGGCCAGGCTGACGGCCAGGTTCGTGGTGACGGTGCTCTTGCCCACCCCGCCCTTATTGCTCATGACCAGCACCTTGTGCTCGATGCGCTCCATCCGTTTCGCCACGAGCCAGCGGCTGTGCCCTTCCTTATCCTTCTGGCAGGTTTCATTTTCATCGCAGATCGCGCACGCCCACATGTAGGTACAGGCGTCGCTTCCCGACCCCGGATGCTGAATCACCTTCAATTCGCCTGGCATGTTCGCTCCTTTTCCAAACAGTGCTGAGGACCTAGAGGACTGAGCACACGATCCGAACCTCAGCGCTCAGTCCTTGTGTATCTTCTGGACCGTGTGCTCCAGCACGGGCAGCAGCACGGCAAAGTTTTCCTTGGCTCCTTTGGAACTACCGGGGAGATTCACGATCAAGGTCGCCCCGCGAACACCCGCCGTCCCGCGCGACAGCATCGCCGTGCGAACCTTCTTGAGACTTTCCTGCCGCATGGCTTCCCCGATTCCCGGCACTTCCTTGTCGATCACGTCGCGCGTCGCCTCGGGCGCCCAATCGGTCGGCCGTACACCCGTTCCCCCGACCGTCAAGATCAGATCCGGAGCCTGCTCTTCACAGGTCCGGATGAGGAGATCGCAAATCGCCTGTCGATCGTCCCTCACATGGTAATAGCCCGCGACCGTTCCCGGAAGCCGTTCGATCATCTCCTCCAACGCCTCACGCCCTGTGTCCTCCTGCTGACCCGATACGATCTTGCTGCTGATCACCAGGATAGCGACTCTCAGCATAACTAATAGCAAGTAGCGGGAAGAGAATAGCGCAGGGTTCCTGGTCGTCTACTGCTAGTTATGAGCTATTCGCTGCCCTCGTTCAGCGTCGCCGGGCCGGATCAGGAACCGCCACATATGAGTCTCCGGCTGCCACCGCCGGCTTCGCCACCGGCAAGTCCGGCTTTCCGTTACCGGCCGGGACGGGAGCCGTCTGTCCAGGAGCCGGTGTCTTTTTCCCGAATATGCCGGCGCTGATGATACCCACTTCGTAGAACACATACATAGGCAGGGCCATGAGACATTGATTGAAGGGGTCAGGCGTCGGCGTCAAAATGGCCGCCACGAGAAACGCCCCCAGAAAGGCCCACTTCCGATAGCGCTTCTACACTGGAGCGCTGACCCACCCCAATTTCGCCATTAAGGTGATGGCCAACGGCACTTCAAAGATCAGGCCGAAGATAAGCAGAAACCAGAGCGCAAACCCGACATATTGCGCAATGGAGATCTGCGGAATAAACCCGGCGTTGACTCCATAAGAGATCAGGAAGTTCAGCGCGAACGGCAACACAAAGAAAAACGAGAACGAGACCCCCGTGTAAAATGCGAGGGCGCTGATCAACGTGAACGGTCCGACAAACCTCCGCTCCTGACTGTGGAGGCCAGGCATGACGAACTGCCAAATCTCCCACAGCACATACGGAGTCGCGAGGACGACGGCAAACAGACCGGCAACCTTGACGTTTTGCCAGAGCGCTTCAGCGGGAGCGAGAAAGACGAAGGGAATGGTGGGCAGATCGGTCGGGACCCACTCGAGCTTCCGGGGCACGAACATATTTTGCAGGGGGATGCGAAGCCATGCGACCAGCTTGTCGGCAAAAAAGAAGCTGCCGACGAACACGACCCCGATGACCAACACGGCCCGCGTCAGCCGGACCTGGAGCTCCACCAGGTGCTCCATGACCGGCATTTTCTTGTCTTCCAGCGGCTTGAAGACGGAATCTTGCAGCCACCGATTAAGATCGTTCAGCACTGCGCCCCCAGCCGAGCCGCAGCGCGGGATGACCCGCGGCTGCGTTCCCGTGATGACTTCGGCGATTACTTCGGAT
>JBOHOS010000081.1:0-1173 GCA_050731295.1 Nitrospiraceae bacterium
CCAGCCCGTCCGAAGAAGGCGGCGGCCCGAAGCGACCGGAATCCGGATCGCCGGACAAAGAGAACCTGCTGAAGCGAATGCGCAAGGTGGATCCGAAACAGGCAGAGCGGTATCGGCAGCGGACGGGGGAGTAAGATTCGGAGCGGCGCGGCCAGACGGCCCTCCGTGCTCCCAGAGCGCGCACGCTAAGAAGGTGCTCCCTCGGGAAGGGGCGCGTCTTGGCGCGACAGGGGTGGGCGGGTGAAAATGGGCGCGCAGTAGAGGGCAGTCAGGCCACGCCTTGGCCGCCGATACCTAAGAGGGAAGAAGGGGGAAGGAATGGGGATGCAGGGCGATTTTCTACAACTGCTGAAGGAGCAGGGGTATCAGTTCGGGACGCGTGGAGTGGCCGGGGAGGCGCGCGGTCAGGGAGCGGACGCGGAGATCACGCGCGGGACGACGATCCTGGCGATGAAATATCGGGACGGCGTGCTGGTGGCCGGCGACCGACGCGCGACGGCCGGCAACATGGTCATGTACGATCGCACGGATAAGGTCTTGGAGCTGGATCGCCACAGCGTCATGGCCATCGCCGGCGTGCCCGCGACCGCCTATGAGATGGTCCGCATCCTGGAACATTCGTTTAAATATTATCGCCGGACTCAATTGCAGGAACTGAGCTTCGAAGGCAAGCTGCGGGCCGTTTCGAAGCTGCTCAAGGAGAATGTCGCCGCGGCTCTCGCGGGGACGGGGGCGGTCGCGCCCATCTTTGCCGGTTACGATTTGGACCAGGCCGCGGCCAAGATTTATTTTTACGATATCCTGGGCGCCGAATTTGAGGGGGTGGAATACGCCGTGTCGGGCTCGGGCTCTCCCACAATTCGCGGCATCCTTCATTATCTAAACGTGTGGGGCGATTACCCGCTCAGCGCGCTGCCGGAAGAAGACGCGACGATCCAAGCCCTGCGTCTGCTGACCTGCGCCGCCGAGTTCGATTCGGCCACCGGCGGCGTGAATCACGAAGCGAATCTGTATCCCATCGTGAAGCTGATCACGGAAGCCGGCGTCCAAACAGTGCCGCAGAATCACCTCAAGCCCTTGTTCGAGTCGAAGGTTCTGCGCCATGTATGAGGAACCCTATCGCTGGATCGAGGCGGTCGGCAATCGACGACAGTATCTCGATGAGCAATTCAA
>JBOHOS010000082.1:0-3379 GCA_050731295.1 Nitrospiraceae bacterium
CCATCAAGAATACGCCGCCCTTTCCTGTCCCGCCATACACAACTTTCGATCATAGCTCGCCGCGCGACTCCGTTCGCGAGTTAGGCGGCCACAAGAAAGTACTCGAGCGAAGCCAGCTCTTCGGCCGGTACCTTCATGATGGTAGTGCCCAGACAAAACATTGGTTCCTTGCTGGTCTTCTTAAAGTCGATCTCTCCTTCTTGCACACCGGCCAAGTCTGGGAGCCATAACTTGCTGAGAGGTCCGCGTTTCCATCACTGGCTTGTCCTCGCGGTCGTTGCCTGGACGCCGGCTTCTATATGGGCCGATGAGATCCACGTGCGCAATGGGGATCGCCTCACTGGTGAAGTCGTGAAGATGGAAGACAACATTCTGACTCTGAAGACGGACTACGGCGAGATGAAAATTGATTGGGGGAAAGTGGAGCGTGTGACATCCACCAAACCGATGCGGGTCAGAGTGCCCGGGAAACAGAGAGGCATCGTCTCGGATTTCTTCTTGGGCGGGCATGAGTTCCGCCACGTCACGGAGCTTAGGCCGGACGGTCCCATTGCTTTGTCGGACGTCAAAGGAATCAATGTCGGGCACATCCGGCGGGAAGGCACAGTGACAATCGGCGGAAACCATACCTCCGGCAACACAAACACGAAAGCGGTCAATGCGATCGGCCGGACCACGCTTCAGGCCAATCGCCAGCGATTGTACCTAGAAGGCAAATACAACTACGGGGAAGCAAGCGGTGCAGTGACGGCAAGGAACTGGTCGGGCCAATTGAAATACGACTATTTCATCACCGACAAGGTCTTTCTCAACAATTTCGGTATGCTCGAACATGACCTGTTTCAGAACCTGCAGCTCCGCACCACGGTAGGCGCCGCGGCGGGGTATCAATTCTTGAGTACGGGCCGGACCACGCTGTCCGGCACTCTCGGCTTGGGCTACGTCAACGAAGACTACACGACCGTGCCTCCGACCGAAACGCCATCCCTCCATTGGGGCTACCGTTTCGAGCAGACTCTTCTGCCCCGAATGAAGATCTTTCAACGGTTCGATGGCTATTACGACCTGAGATCAGGCAACGCCATCCGAGTCACTGCGGACCAGGGCGTCCGCGTCACCATCTATCAGAATCTCTATGTCAGCTTCGAATACGATTATCGGCTTAATACTGTGCCAGCGCCCGGTCGCAAGAAAGTTGATGACGCATACATATTCGGTGTGGGCTTTCAATTCTAGCCGTATTTGGCCAAGTATCAGCATGATCGAACGGGTTGGATGGAGTCTTAACCCCTCCGTTGACACTTACCTTGCCCAGTACGAGCCTATCGTCGCCCGGGAATAAGGCAGGGAACCAATGACGCCATGAGCTTGTTTTACACAATCGCTTACTGGGTCGGCGTCAAGCCCTGGGAGACCGCGGCCACGCGGGAGGCCGAGAGGATCTCGGCGATGTTCGACCGCGAGGAGAGTGGACGCCAGTCACCCTATGGGCCGGCGCTCGATCTCGGATGCGGCACTGGCATGCACTCTGTCGAGCTGGCGCGGCGGGGGTGGCAGGTCACGGGTGTCGAGATCGTCCCGAAGGCCCTGCGCGCCGCACGCGAGCGTGTACGGCAAGCAGGAGTCGAGGTGCAGCTCGTCCAGGGCGATGTCACGGCGCTCCGGGCCGCCGACGTCGGTTCAGGCTTCCGGTTTGTGCTGGATTTCGGATGTTTTCACGGCCTGAAGGGCGCGCAGCGTACGGCGATGGGTCGGGAGGTGACCGCGGTCACCGCACCCGACGCCACGATGCTGATGATCACCTGGGTGCCCGGGCGCAGAGGACCACTGCCGCGGGGCGCGAGCCGCGCAGACATCGAAGCGGCCTTCCCTGAGTGGAAAGTAATCAATGTCGACGCGCTCCCCGTGGCCGCATTGCCGGGCCCGCTGAAGAACGCCGACCCTCGTTGCTACCGGCTGCGTCGCGACTGAATTGGTCCATAGCAAAGGAGAAAGTCACGACCACCAGAAACAACATTCACGAGAACACTGCGGCCAAAGGAAGCAAAGGGGTCTGACCCCCTTAAAGGGGCCTACAAGCACGGATGGTGTTCGGCAGCATGAACGAAAGAGAAGCACTGAAGAAAGATCCGGCACTAGAAGCAGCCATAATTGCTACGGAGCGGTTGCCCAACTACGGTCCTGCTTTGCGCTCTCTCATCGGATCCGCTCTCTCGCCCTTCGGTGCGCGACGCGGTATTCCTCTGACGGCTGAGCAGCTAAGAAGTATTCGGCAGCCGGTTCAGCTCATTTGGGGCCAGGACGATCCCTGTGGCCCGGTAGAGACGGGAAAACGTACTGCTGATCTTATACCTGATGCACAATTTGCCGTTGTCCAAGGTGGGCATCTGCCCTGGCTTGACGCTCCGGACGAGGTAGCAGAGTTCGTTCAAACGTTTCTGCGCTCATCCCGTCCAGTTACGCATGCTGGGGAGTGAGTGAGCGTGGTCAGGGCTTGCATCGGCTGCCCCCCCCCGCGTGCCGTGTCTCCGCTTCATTGAAACGTTGGTCCGGATTTTTGCCGCTTAGTTCAACCGTTGGGCGGTGTAAGCGTTAAGGGATTCTGTGGGCAAGGTGAGCGTCATAGCAAAAAGGAGGAAGCCATGACCACTCAGGACAAAGAACAAACGCGGGCCGCATGGGACAAGATCGCGACAGGGTATGACCGGACGAACACTCCTACGCAAATGTGGTTGGCGAACGAAGGCCTCCGCCGCGCCGGCGTTCGTTCGGGCATGCGGTTCCTGGACGTGGCGGCCGGCAGCGGCGCCCTCAGTATCCCCGCGGCGCGTCTCGGTGCGCAGGTGCTCTCGACGGACATGTCTCCGGCCATGCTCAAGCTTCTCACCGCTCGCGCGCGCAAGGAGGGGCTCAGCATCGAGACCCGTGTCATGGACGGCCATGCCCTCGAGCTGGACGACAACACCTTCGACGTGTCCGGCTCGCAGTTCGGCGTCATGCTCTTTCCGGACATGCCGCGCGGCATCAGCGAGATGGCGCGCGTCACCAAGCCCGGGGGACGTGTGCTGATGAATGTGTACGGCGACCCACACAAGATCGAGTTTTTCGGCTTCTTCGTTCATGCTATCCAGGCTGTCGTGCCGGGCTTCACCGGCCCACCAATGGATCCTCCTCCCCTTCCCTTCCAGTTGCAGGACCCTGAGAAGCTGCGCCAAGAGCTGGCCAAAGCCGGACTGAAAGACATCCGTGTGGAGACGATCACCGAAAATTAGAGTTCCAGTCCGGAAAACAACTGTGGGACTGGTTGACGAACAGCAATCCGATCGTAGGAATGGTGCTCGCCGAGCTGAACCTGACGAAGGAGCAGACAGTTGTGGTC
>JBOHOS010000083.1:0-6790 GCA_050731295.1 Nitrospiraceae bacterium
CTTATTTCACGTAAGAATCAAGCGGAGCTCTGCATTTCTGAATAGAGCCGTCTGATTCGCTGTTTGAGCATTTTTCGAGGCAAGGTGCTGTCAATAATATAGTCGGCCACTTTTAACTTTTGGCGCAGCGACATCTGGGCTCTGATACGCCGCAATGCTTCGGTGGGGCTGATGCCATCTCTGTTTCTCAAACGCGCGATCTGAGTAGCCCGATCGGCTGACACGACGACAACATTATCCATCCGCTTATGAGCCCCGGCCTCAATGAGCAGCGGGGCATCATAGACCACGACAGCGTGTGGGTCCTTGTGAGCAACCTCTCTAGTCAGTCGAGCCTGCTCTCGTGCCACGCGGGGATGGACGATTGCATTAAGCCGTCGTAGCTTTTCCCTATCATTAAAAACAATCTTCCCGAGCGCCTGACGATTCATGGTCTTATCGTGGTTTAGTACTACTTTTCCAAACTCGCGCACGATGTCCCGCCATGCGGGCTTCCCCGGCTCCACGACCTGACGCGCCAGAATATCGGCATCAATGATCGACGCTCCGCATTCCTGAAAGAGCTTCGCGACAGAGCTTTTGCCAGTGGCGAGCCCTCCGGTCAATCCCACGACGACCATGCCGGAGGATAGCATGCGGCGCTAGATGCCAACAAGAAAGGGTCGTGTCGGGTTGCCTGGCTTGACTTGGTCGGTGACTTCCTAGTATCACGCTGACATGATGGTTCGTCCACAAACGGCCTGGATCTTGTTTCTCGCAATGGTCGCATCTGTTTACGTGGCCATGCCAAGCCGGGCGGAGGAACAGAAACAGGCCGTCAATGCGGCGAGGTCTCGCACAATCGTCGTGGCGCTCGACGGGAGCGGCGAATACCGCTCCATCCAGGAGGCGGTGGATGCGGCCGGTCGTGGAGACACGGTTCGCGTGAAGGACGGGTCTTATAAAGAAGACGTCACCATTCACAGCAAGGAAGGGCTTCGGTTGATCGGCGAGGGTATCGATCGGGTGACGGTCTTGGGGTTGAACCGCGTCGGGGCCTTTCACATCGGCAAGTGGCCGTACGGCGCGACCAATATTGAAATCAGCGGGATTACCATCCAGGAGCACGGCGGCCTGGCGATGGGCATCTTCAATGGCCAGGGTATCGTGCTGCGGGATGTCCGCATTAATGGGCTCGTGTTTGGGCAGCAGGTCCAAAACGTTCGGATCGAGGAGTGTCTGATCGGCGGCAGCGAGACGACCGGTGTACAGTTTGCCGATTCACAAGCCGTTCTGAGCGGAAATGTCATTCACCATAACGATCATGGTGTGACGGTTGCCGGAAAATCCGATGTCCGTCTCGAGCGGAACGTAATCACGCAGAACCTGTATGAAGGTGTGATGGTCACGGACAGCGCGCGCGCGGTGCTGCTCAACAACACGATCGTCAAGAATGGGGGCGGACTCGCCTTCCTCGATGTGTCTCGCGGAGAAGCGGTCGGCAACATTGTCGGACTCAACAAGGTCGGCTTCGTCATCGGTCCTTCAAGTCACTTGCGGCTGTCCTACAACGCGCTCAGTAACAGTGAACACGACTACCTGAGGGCCGGTACCCCCAACCGACCTGCCCCTGAATTGAAGACTGAGACGGATGTGGCGGCCGACCCGCGGTTTGTTGATTCAGGGCGTGGGGATTTTCGTCTCCTGCCGGATAGCCCGCTGCTTCGGGTCGGGCAGTTTGCCTATCTTGGCGCGTTACCGCCGCTTGACGCCAAGGCCACGTTGCCCCACGCGACCCCGTCCCGTTAACGGTTGGAATTCGTTCGACGCGACCTGACCACACCCAATCGATTTCGTGTGGTATCATGAAAGCGTGAAGGACACCTCGCGCGCTTGTTCACAACTCCATGCACTGGAGCAGCAAGGAGGGAACAATGGCCAGCTACCGATCCGAACATGAACCTTGCGCCCCTGACGGGATTCCCCCATTGGAGGAAATGGAAGTGGGAAAACCGGTTGGAGCGATTCTTCCGATGTCGGAGCATGCGCAAGTCGCGCTGCGGGACAGCATTGAACTGATCGATTATCTTCTTAATCAAGACGACGTCACCTGGAACTGAGCAGTCGATGCGCCCTGTCCTGCCATATTCTGCTGAGCGCCGCCTGGTTGCCTTTGAGCCGAGGTCGTTTGCGGGTTTTGGCTTGATTCCTGCCGCTATTTTTCTTTTTACAGTCTGACCTCCTCCTGGTTTCTCTCCACATCGTCCTAGTCGCGCTTGATCAGGATGCGATCCGCGCACGTCAAGGCACTTTGTAACGATCCGGTCCTCTTTGAGACTGTAGGCTCAGATCGGGCCACTGGTTCTGTTTCATACCCCGCGCTCTTCTCTAGAGAGAGGAATCTTTCGTGGATGACCGTGGAGACCGGACGCGCGAATGGCTGGAGGCCGATGGCCTGGGGGGATTTGCGTCCGGCACCATTTCAGGTATCAGGACTCGACGCTATCACGCATTGTTGTTGACCGCGACCACTCCGCCGAGTGGCCGGGTCGTGCTGGTTAATGGCTGTGATGTCTGGGTTGATACACCTGGCGGGCGATTTGCCTTGTCCTCTCACCTGTATACACCCGATGTGGTTCATCCGGATGGTGTCCGGCGGATTGTGCAGTTTCGATCGGAGCCATGGCCGTACTGGGTGTTCAGGCTCGATGACGGCACGGAGATTGAGCAAGAGACGTTCGTTTCGAAGGGGGAATCCGTCGTCTCCCTGTCATGGCGTCTCCGGAACCCGCGACCTGGGGTATCGCTTGCCGTTCGTCCATTTCTCTCCGGTCGCGACTACCATGCCCTGCACCACGAAAATGACGCCTTTAATTTTGAGCCGGATAGAGACGCCGACCGGCTGGTATGGCATCCTTATCCCGACGTTCCCGGGATCATCGCTATCTCCAACGGAACGTATGCACATCAGCCGGAATGGTACCGGAATTTCCTGTATGAACAGGAGCAGGCGCGCGGGCTTGACGACACTGAAGATCTCGCCTCGCCGGGCGGCTTCCACTGGAATCTGTCGGCTCAGGAGGCGGTCTTGATCTTTGCCGCCGACACGCCGCATGCCGATCCCCCTTCTCACCGTCTTCCGGCCGACCTGTACCTGAAAACCCTTCGCGCATCGGAATCCGAACGACGCCGAGGATTCACCTCTCCGCTACACCGCGCCGCGGACAGCTATCTCGTCCGAACCAACCGAGCAGGGCCGTCCGATGACATTCGCCATGGAAGCACGATTATAGCCGGCTATCCCTGGTTTACCGAGTGGGGGCGGGACACGTTCATTGCCATGCGCGGCTTGTGCCTGGCGACGGGAAGGCTGAATGAGGCGCGTGCCATACTTCTGGAATGGGTGGGAACGGTGTCCGAGGGCATGCTGCCGAATCGGTTTGCTGATCATGGCACAGCCGAGTTCAATGCCGTCGATGCGTCGCTGTGGTATGTCATCGCCGTCTATGAGTTCTTGCGAAAGACAACAACCCGAAACCGGTCGTTGTCCGGGCGCGATGAACGCGTGCTTCGCGATGCCATTGAGGCCATTCTCTCCGGGTATGCCACGGGCACGCGGTTCGGCATCCGGCTCGACGATGATGGCCTGCTCGCCGCCGGTCAGCCCGGCGTGCAGTTGACCTGGATGGACGCCAAGGTCGGCGACTGGGTCGTGACGCCGCGGACCGGCAAACCGGTGGATGTGCAGGCCCTCTGGCTCAATGCGCTGTGGATCGGCGGCGCCTTCTCGCCTCGCTGGCAAGAGATCTTCGCGCGCGGGCACGCGGCTTTTGCACGGCGGTTTTGGAATGATGCGGGTGGATATCTTTATGATGTGATTGATTGCGATCACCAGGCCGGAGCGGTTGACAGCCGGTTCCGGCCAAATCAGATTTTTGCAGTCGGCGGACTGCCGATCGCTCTGCTCGAAAGCGAACAGGCATACCGCGTGGTGGAAGCGGTCGAACGCCGGCTGTGGACGCCAATGGGCTTGCGCTCATTGGCGTCGGGAGAGCCGGGCTATGCGCCGCATTACGGCGGCGGCGTGTATGAACGCGATGGCGCCTATCATCAGGGAACGGTCTGGCCGTGGCTGGCCGGGCCGTTTATTGAGGCGTGGGTTCGCGCGCACGGAGACACGCAAGCCGCGAAGGCCGAGGCTCGCGAACGATTCCTGGCTCCCTTGCTCAACCATGTGCAAGAAGCCGGGATCGGTCACATCTCGGAGATCGCGGATGCCGAATCGCCGTATACGCCTCGCGGGTGTCCGTTTCAGGCATGGTCGCTCGGCGAAGTCCTGCGTTTATTGCTCGTGGTACTGGCGGACTGTCACGAGGAAGGCGCGCGGGCCGGCTCGAGACAAGCTCCACGGTATGAGAAGGAGAAGAAATCATGACACGACCCGATGCCGGTGATGCTGAGTCCTTGCGGCTTCAAGCCGATGCCGGACGAGAAAAAAACTGGAAACGGTGGGGGCCCTATCTCTCTGAGCGCCAGTGGGGCACGGTGCGCGAAGACTACTCGCAAGGCGGCTCGTGCTGGGAGTATTTCCCGCACGACCATGCTCGGAGCCGGGTGTATCGATGGGGTGAGGACGGGCTGCTGGGCATCTGCGATCGCCAGTGCCGGCTGTGCTTTGGTCTCGCTCTGTGGAACGGCCGCGACCCGATTCTCAAGGAACGATTGTTCGGACTCACCGGCCCGGAAGGAAACCACGGCGAGGACGTCAAGGAATCGTACTTTTATCTTGATTCCACGCCCACCCACTCCTATATGAAAGCCCTCTACAAATATCCTCACGCCGAGTTCCCGTACCAGCTTCTGGTAGAAGAGAACCGACGGCGGGGAAAAGACGCGCCCGAGTTTGAGCTCGCCGATACCGGCGTCTTCGACCAGCACCGCTATTTCGACATCATCGTCGAATACGCGAATGTGTCATCGGAAGATATTCTGATTCGCATCACTGTGGCCAATCGCGGGCCCGAAGCCGCCACACTGGATCTACTTCCGACGCTATGGTTTCGGAACACCTGGGTCTGGGGGCGAACCGGCGAAGGCTATTGGCCGAAGCCACGGATTCTCAGATCCGGCGCCGAGAGTATCCTCGCCGAACATGTGTCGCTGGGCAGATACCGCTTGCATGCCGACTCGATTGACGGAACGAACGCGCCCGCCTTTCTCTTTACCGACAACGAAACGAATTTTCAGAGGCTCTTTGGGACATCGAATCCGAACCCACATGTCAAGGACGCGTTTCATGACTATGTGATCCATGGCCGATCCGAGGCCGTGAATCCTGACGAGGTCGGTACGAAGGCTGCTGCTCGGTATCGTCTCCTCGTGGCCGCCGGCGGGAGCGCGACGGTCCGGTTGCGGCTTGTCGCAGAATCCGAGGCCGTGAGCCGGCCGTTCGGGCCGGCGTTCGATCACCTTGTGGAGGACCGTATCCGCGAGGCCGATGAATTTTATGCAAACCGCTTGGCGCCACAGTTGTCGGTGGAAGAACGGCGTGTGGCGCGACAGGCGTATGCCGGTTTGCTCTGGTCCAAGCAGTACTATCACTACGTCGTCGTCGATTGGTTGAAGGGCGATCCGGCGCAACCGGCGCCGTCGCCGGAGCGCAAGCACGGGCGGAATCATGACTGGGAGCATCTCTATAACCGGGACATCATTTCCATGCCGGATAAATGGGAATACCCGTGGTACGCCGCGTGGGATCTGGCCTTCCATATGATTCCGTTCTCGAAGGTCGATCCGCAGTTTGCGAAGGAGCAATTGTCCCTGTTTCTCCGCGAATGGTACATGCATCCGAACGGCCAGATCCCGGCGTATGAATTCGCCTTCTCCGACGTGAACCCGCCGGTGCATGCCTGGGCCTGTTGGCGTGTCTATAAGATGACGGGGCCCAAGGGCAAGCGGGATCGGCGCTTTCTCGCCAGCGTGTTCCAAAAACTCCTGCTGAACTTCACGTGGTGGGTGAATCGCAAAGACGTGGAGGGCAAGCATCTCTTCTCCGGCGGCTTTCTCGGCCTGGACAACATCGGCGTCTTCGACCGGTCGCGCCCGCTGCCGACCGGAGGGCATCTGGAGCAGGCGGACGGGACGGCCTGGATGGCCTTCTACTGCGCGACGATGCTCTCCATCGCGCTCGAACTGGCGACTGAAGACCCGGTCTATGAAGACATGGCCTCGAAGTTCTTCGAGCACTTCGTGGCCATCGTCGACGCGATGAACACGCTGGGGGGCACCGGCCTGTGGGATGAGCTCGATGGATTTTATTACGACCAGCTCCATGTGGAAGGGCGGACCGTTCCCTTACGCATCCGGTCGCTGGTCGGCATCATTCCGCTCTTTGCCGTCGAGGTACTCGAAGCCGATCAAATCGATCGCCTGCCGGGATTCACCAAGCGCATGCGGTGGTTCCTGGAGAACCGGGCCGATCTCGCGCGGCACATCTCCTACATGAAAGTGGAAGGCGAAGCGCACGCCGGCGACCATCGCTTGCTGGCGATCCCGTCACTCGATCGTCTTAAACGGGTGTTGCGTTACGTGCTGGATGAATCCGAGTTTCTGTCGCCCTACGGTATCCGGTCCATTTCACGTATCCACAAGGATCACCCGTATGTGTTTCGCGCCAACGGAGAAGAGTTCCGAGTCGATTACGTTCCCGGAGAATCCGGCACGGGCCTGTTCGGCGGCAATTCGAATTGGCGGGGGCCCATTTGGTTCCCCATCAACTATCTGCTTATCGAATCGCTGGAACGCTATCACC
>JBOHOS010000084.1:0-3825 GCA_050731295.1 Nitrospiraceae bacterium
GATCCAGGCCGCGCTGATCGGATTGGCCAAGGCGGCGAAAACCTCCGACGCGGTCACGGCCACCGGCACGCTGGACGTGACGCGCTATGGCCGGACCTTAAAGGCGCGGCGGTTGGTCGGGTTGCGCGGCGTGGGCACGGCGTTCGACGGGCTGTACTACGTGAAGAGCGTAACCCATACCATCAAGCGCGGCGAATACAAACAAAACTTCAGCCTCGTCCGCAACGGATTGGTTTCGACTGTGGCAAGCGTGCCGGCATGATGGTCCCGCGCCACGCGTCGTGACAGCGTGCCGGACGAAAGAAAGATTCCATCGCGATGAGTGAAACCAAAAAGTTCTTCGGCAAATATCGCGGGACGGTCGTCAACAACGTGGACCCGATGCAGATGGCGCGTCTGCAAGTGATGGTGACGGATGTGTCGGGCCTGATCCCCGGCACATGGGCGATGCCGTGCTTCCCGATCGCGGGTAAGCAGATGGGCGCGTATTTCATCCCGCAAGTCGGCTCCGGCGTCTGGGTGGAATTCGAGCAGGGCAATCCCGACTATCCCATCTGGACCGGCTGTTACTACGGCGCCGCGGCCGAAGTGCCGGCGCTGGCGTTGGCGGGCAACCCGGCCAGTCCGAACATCGTGTTGCAGACCACGGCGCAGAACACCCTGGTGATCAGCGATCTACCCGGCCCCACCGGCGGCATCATGCTGAAGAGCACGACGGGCGCCACGCTGATCGTGAACGACACCGGCATCTATATTCAGAACGGCAAAGGCGCGAGCCTCATTTTGAGCGGGCCGACGGTGACGATTAACAACGGTGCGTTAGTCATTGTGTAGCAGGATGTTGAAAACGGCAACATTCACACCCACCCAACGCCAGGCGCGCCTTGACGCGCCCCTTCCCGAGCTTCGTTCTCGGCTCGCAAAGATCCTCAACGTACCCATGGGAATGAGCCGGTCTCGGCCGGCTCAGGGTGGGTGGGTGAAAACAGACGGTACGCTTCCGGTCTTTGTTTCGCCTGCGGCCTTGCTGGACAACCGTTTTGAACATCCTGTCGCTCTGGTGCCTTAGAAGATTAGGAGGAGTAAAATGCCGGGATTTTTACTGCACGTCGGCGCCACGGTGCTGTGCGCGCACGGCGGTCAGGCGCAGCCCACCGCTCCAAACCCGCGCGTAACGGTCAACGGCCAGCCGACCGTGGTGATGACCGCTCCTTACGCCGTCGCGGGTTGCCCTTTCGCGCCGGGCGGCGTGCTCACGCCGTGTGTCACCGCGCAATGGATGACGGCGGCGACGCGTGTGACGAGCAACGGCCAGCCGCTGCTCCTGCTCGACAGCCAAGCGGTCTGCGTGCCCAACGGCACGCCGCTCATGATCGTGGCGACGCAAACCCGGGTGACGGCCACGTAACGCTCTCCCGACAAGGGGAGGCTGGGATGAGGGACATGAACATCGACTTCCCGTTTCACTTCGACAACCGCAGGCGCACGGCGACGACCGGCGGCGACGATCACATTCGCGATCTGATCGAGCAATTGATCTTCACCGCTCCGGGGGAGCGCGTGAATCGCCCGGCGTTCGGCAGCGGCTTGCAGCAGCTTGTGTTCGCGCCGAACAGCCCGGAATTGGCCGCTGCCCTTCAGTTTCTGGTCCAAGGCGCGCTGCAGCAATACATGGCCGATCTGATCCAAGTGGCGTCGGTCCAGGTGGATGCGATTGATTCGACGTTGCGTGTCCAGGTCGATTACGTGGTCAAGCGGACGCAACAGCGCGAGACCGCGCGGTTCAGCACTGAGGTGTGAAAGGTGGCGACCCAATACTTCTGCAGCAACTTGAGGCGCCGCGATCTCGTGGGCGCGGCGACCGACGGCGGCGGCAACCCCTTCCTGAACGGCATTGATTTTCTGGAAGTCTCGCCCGCCGATCACAAGATGCTGCTGGTGCACTTCGTCCATAATCTGCCCGGCCAGACTGACGGCGTGCCGGCCGGGCCGGCGCTGACCCGCGACAACTTCATCATCGAGGGCGGCGTGCGCATCACCGACGTGCGCGTCGAGACGGTGGCCGGCGTATCGCACAACGTCCTCACGCTCGAGGCCAATCAGGCCGGCGATTTTTCAACCTACACGTTCCGCCTGGTTACCTCGCCGGTGATCGACGATCCGCCCCCTGGCTTTGACCCCATGCTGGCCGAAGTCGGATTTTCGTTCAAAATCCATTGCGAGAGCGACTTCGATTGCGCGCAAGCAGACACGTGCCCCGAGCCGAAGCTTGCCGCGCCCTATATCAACTACCTCGCCAAAGACTATGCGAGCTTTCGGCGTCTGATTCTTGATCGCCTCGCCGTCGTCATGCCCGACTGGCGCGAACGCAATCCCGCTGATGTAGGGATGGCGCTGGTCGAGTTGCTGGCCTACGTCGGTGATTACCTGAGCTATTTTCAGGACGCGGTCGCGACGGAGGCGTATCTCGGCACGGCGCGGCGGCGCACATCGGTACGGAGACATGCGCGGTTGGTGGATTACTACCTGCATGACGGCGCCAATGCGCGGGCTTGGGTGATCTTCGAGACGCAGGCCGACCGCGGCAACGAGTTGGCCCCGGCGGTGCCGAAATCCACGCAGATCATTGCGGCGACGAGTGAACCTCAGCGCGACGGCGACCTGATCGTTTTTGAACTCCTACACGATGTCGTGACGCTCGCGGTTGCACGCAATGCAATGTCGTTCTATACCTGGGGCGATACGAAGTGCTGTCTGCCGAAGGGAGCGACGCGCGCCACGCTTGAAGGCGCGAAGACCTTGCATGACCTGAAGATGGGCGATGTGCTGATCTTCGAGGAAGTGCTCGGGGCGGAGAGCGGCTTGCCGGAGGACACCGATCGGATGCACCGCCACGCCGTGCGGCTGATCGAAGAGCCGGTTGAGCGGACTGATCCACTGACGGACACCGTGGTCGTGGACATTGTCTGGTATGGCGACGATGCGCTGCCCTTCCCGCTGTGTCTGAATGAGTTTGACGACGGCGCGGGCGGCGTGAAGCGCGCAGCGGCCGTGCGTGGAAACGTCGCGCTGGCCGATCACGGCCTGACCTTCGCCTCTGCGACGGCGGGCGAGGACCTTGAGCCATCCGTTGTGCCCGATGGCCGGCCCTATCGCCCATCGCTGAAAAGGAGCGGACTGACACACGCCTCACCCTACGACCATGCGGCCGCGCCGGACGAACCGGCCTCCGCGGCAATGCGCATGGATATGCGGACCGTGCTGCCCGCCATCACGCTGCGCGGTGAAGGCGAGACGTGGCGGCCGCGCCGCGATTTGCTCGGCAGCGACCGTTTCGCGCCCGATTGTGTCGTCGAGATGGAAGAGGATGGCCGGGCGCATGTGCGATTCGGCGACGATGTGCTTGGGCGGAGCCCATCGGCCGGCACGGCGTTCAAGGCGACGTATCGCATCGGCAACGGCAAGGCCGGGAATGTCGGCGCGGAGGCGCTCACGCAGCTCGTGCCCGCGATTGACGGCGTCAAAGTGCGCAACCCCATGCCGGCCCGTGGCGGTATCGATCCGGAGCCGATTCGAGAGGTCAAATTGTATGCCCCACAGGCGTTTCGGACGCAGGAGCGGGCCGTCACCGAAGCGGATTATGCGGCCGCTGCGCAGCGCCATCCGGACGTGCAACACGCGGCGGCGACGCGGCGTTGGACAGGCAGTTGGTACACCATGTTCGTGACCGTGGATCGGCGCGGTGGAAAACCGGTGGACGCCATCTTTGAACAGGCGCTGCGCGACTTTCTTGAGCCGTTCCGCATGGCGGGCTACGACCTGGAG
>JBOHOS010000085.1:0-1540 GCA_050731295.1 Nitrospiraceae bacterium
CCTCCGCCGTTTGCAGTGCGGTTGACTGAATCAATCGCGCGTCGGCGGGAATCGTGTCGCCTTCTTCGGCGAGGATGATGTCACCGGGTACGACCTCAGTCGCCGGGATGCTCTGCCGCGCGCCGTCCCGAATGACGTTGGCGTGTGCCGCTGACATCTGGCGCAGCGCCGCCACCGCTTCTTCTGCCCGTGACTGCTGAATGTAGCCCATGATCGCGTTGAGCAGCACGACGGCGAAGATCGCCATCGCTTCATAGGGTAGTGCCGATCCGTGTTCGTACAGCCACAGTCCCGTCGAAATTACTGTTGCGATGAGCAGCAGGATGACCAGCACATCTTGAAACTGAGCGAGAAACTTCTTCCATGCAGGCACGGGCTTCTCCGCCGCCAACTCGTTCTTGCCATAGCGTTCGAGTCGCCCTCGCGCCTCCGTTTCGCTCAAGCCGCGCCGCGCATCCGCGCCCAGCGCAGCCAGCACTTCATCAACGCTTTGGTGATAGGCCTCCGTTCGTTCGCGTTGGACTTGAGCGGCGCTCATCCTTGTTCCTTCTCTAACGTCCCTGCGGTTGACCGCGGCTTGTCATGTCCGACTTCGGCTACCCCAGCGACATCCTCTAGCTGCGCCAAACGCCGAGCGGAATCTGTCGTGGGGCGGCTCGACCTTTTGAGGCTTACTCAGGAGACTACGGAAGTGAATAGGTCAGTTTCGGCCAATAGGCATAGCCGTATATCCGTCCCTCTTTTCTTTGTTCGATGTTGATGCCTCCCACGAACGGCGTCTTTCCGGTAATGTCTTTGAATCCACCACTGCCATAGGTGAAGGTATATTCCCCTTGGCATTCATCCTTCCTTCCGGCGCATCGCATTTCTGCATACGCCACGTCTTTGCCTTCATGCGCCGTCATGATACAGAGAGCGCTCTGTTGTTCCTCTTTGATCTCGTCTATACGGGCAACCGTGTAGCACTCTATTTTGGCCGCATGGATCAGCGCCCGCGCGGACCCTTCGTCATGTCGAATAAACATCGTCCCGGTTATAGTTCCACTGAATACAATCTCTCCATTTCCAAAGTCATCGATCATGCCTTTCCCGACCCAGCTGGCGGTGGCTTCACCGGCTTCGATGGTCTTCGGCTCGGCATGGTCGAACAGTCCCAAACACATTACCGGTAGGGCAACTGCCAGCAGAACGTATTTTCCAAATTGCATGACGACCTCCGAATGTTAATCGGCAATATTGCTCTCCCCATCGGCCTCCAGGACCCTTGTAAAGAGCTCCGGTCCATTGCCTCGAAACCCGCACTCTCAATCAGTTGTCCGCACCCTGCTTGGCCGGTTCGTTTGCGATTTCAACGAAATCCCCGGCTTGTTTATCGACTGAAACTGAATGCCCTGCTTCATGAAATGTTTGCTGCCTTGACGAGCAGGCTCAACCCGGACCACCGATATCATCCTTGAGGCCGAACCAGAAGGTCAACTTGATGATGATTTGTTCGACGGTGTGTTTGATGCGAGGCATCCTGCAACCTCCCGTCCAATAC
>JBOHOS010000086.1:0-2336 GCA_050731295.1 Nitrospiraceae bacterium
GCTCATGTCCTCAAACATTCCGGCCAGGAGCATGAGCTACTGGAGTTCTCCCCATACGGCTACGACGAGCGGCAATTCTGTTCTCCAGGTTTTGATCTTCCCGTGGGTTGTTTCATGCGAACGCCGCACGGCCGGTTCCATGAGTATCACACCTCGGCCGATGACCTGTCGTTGGTGCAACCCCGGTACCTCGTCGACTCTTTCGCGAAATGCCTCGGGGTGTTGGGCCTTTTGGAAGGTAATCAGACCTACGTCAACCAGAACCCGAAGTGCGAGCCGCAGTTAGGGAAGAGGGGGCTTTACCGTAGCACGGGAGGCGAACGGGATGCCGGATCTCGAGAGCTGGCTATGCTGTGGGTCTTAAATCTATCGGATGGCCGGCACTCCCTTATGGACATCGCCGAACGTTCTGAGTTGGAGTTCGGCGTGATCAAACGGGCCGCGGATGCTTTGGAAGAACATGGCTTGCTTAAAGAAATCCAAGCCTAGGTCAGGTTGATGGCCGCTTTTTCAAACCAGATCGCAGTCATTACCGGCGCGAGCAGCGGGGTAGGCCGAGCAATCGCATTGAGCCTTGCGAAAGAAGAGGCAAGCCTCTGTCTCGTCGGACGCAACCTGAACTCGCTCGATGTCGTCGCGAAGTGCGCTCGAGCGACAGCGCCATATGCTCACAGCTATCAAACCGATCTGACGCAGGATAAAGATATTCACGAATTGGGAGCCCGTCTTAAGGACCATTTCGGGCATATTGATCTGTTGATTCATAGCGCCGGAGTGATCGCCCGTGGACCTTTCGAGACGTTGCCGGTTGAAGAGTTCGACTGGCAATACCGGACCAACGTTCGCGGTCCCTTCCTGGTCACACAAACTCTGTTATCTTTGCTGAAGCCATGTCACGGCCAGATCGTCTTCATCAACTCAGTTGTTGGGTTGACCGGGAAAGCTCCCCTCGGAGGACAGTACGCGGCGACCAAGCATGCGCTTAAAGCGTTCGCCGACAACTTGCGAGAGGAGGTAGGTCTAGACGCCGTACGCGTGTTGAGCGTGTACCTCGGACGGACGGCGACTCCTATGCAGGCAGCTCTTCATGGCATTGAAGGAAGGGCCTATCATCCGGAGCGGCTTGTGCAACCTGAGGACGTGGCTGCGATTGTGATTGCCGCGCTCAGTCTCCCACGAACCGCCGAAGTAACCGACATCAGTATCCGCCCTATGCCTAAGCCCTCTTAATCTGGAGTTTCAATGCAGTTATCCTCGATGCGCTGTCGCGAGATTGGGTGTTGTTGACTATGAGATCCGGTAAACCGACGCTTGTCATTGAGCCGAACAGGGGCCTGTTCCACCTCGATTCGCGAGCGCTTTGGGAATACCGAGAGTTGCTGTACTCCCTCGTGTTGCGGGATATCAAGGTGCGTTATAAGCAGACGGCGATTGGAGTGAGCTGGGTCGTGCTCCAGCCGCTGATTGCCATGCTGATCTTTACTGTCCTCTTCAGCTACCTGGCCAAAATTCCCTCCGATGGGGTCTGGTACCCGGTCTTCGTGTATACCGCGCTGCTCCCGTGGACCTACTTCACTCAAGCCATCGCCCGCTCAGGGGGCAGCTTGGTCAGCAACTCCAACATGATCAGCAAAGTCTATTTCCCCCGGCTGATTCTTCCATTGGCGTCGATATTAGGCCCCCTGGTGGATTTCGCATTGTCCCTCGGCATTCTGCTGGGCATGATACTCTGGGCGGGCATTCCGCTTACCTGGAAGGTTCTTACCCTGCCGTTCTTTCTTCTTCTCGCATTCATGACGGCGTTAGGAGTCAGCCTCTTCATCTCAGCAACCAACGTCAGGTACAGGGATGTGGGTCATACGATACCTTTTCTTATGCAAATCTGGATGTTCACCTCGCCTGTTGTGTATCCGGTAAGTCTCATCCCTGAGCAGTGGCGGTTCCTCTACAGTCTCAACCCGATGGTCGGGGTTATTGAGGGCTTTCGCTGGGGGCTATTAGGAAAAGCAAGTCCGGATTTCGCCGTGATCGCCGCCAGTGGAGTGGTGGTTCTGGCAGTTCTTTTTGGCGGCACTGTTTATTTCAAACACATGGAACGGACATTTGCGGACGTTATCTGAAGATGACCGAGTCAAGATTGAGATTTTGAGAAGGCCTATGGCAGGCCGAGAGTCTTACCAAGACGCTGAGCACCTTCCGTCGAGCCGTAACAAAGGATACTTAGCTCTCAGCCCTCAGTAGTCGCTAGCCCTTAGATTGTTCTCTCACCCCTAGTCATTCTACCCGATGAGCGATCTTGCCATCCGCGTTGAACACCTTTCGAAACAATACAGGAT
>JBOHOS010000087.1:0-1525 GCA_050731295.1 Nitrospiraceae bacterium
TAAGTGCACTTCCTAGAAGGACGTGAGCAATCAAATTCTCCGGATCGAGTCGTACAAGCGCGCGATATTCGTCGATAGCACGATCAAGATTGCCCTTTTGAATCAGGGCGTATCCCAGGGTCATGTAAACCTGGACGCCATCAAATCCCAGGTTTATTGCCTTGCGACATTCCGCAACCGCCTCGTCTAAGGCACCGTTTCGGTGTAAAGCGTCAGCAAGCTCATAGTGTGCTCTCGCATCATCCGGTCTCAGGCGCAGTGCCACACGATATTCAGCAATGGCGGCATCCAGGTCGCCCATTAAATCGAGTTCAATTGCAAGAGCCTGGTGGACCTCAGCATAGTCTGGCATGAGACGAATTACGGTACGAAATTCCGCAATTCCCGCATACTTCTCTCCCGTGTTTATTAACAAGGTTCCTAGACGGTGATGGCTCTCCGCATCCTCTGGCTTCAGATGAAGAACAATCCGTAACTGAGTGATTGCTTCTTTCGATTCCCGCAAAAGGCCAAGTCCCATGGCTAAGTTATAACGGTAGAGTGCATTATTCGGTTGCAACTGAACCGCCATGCGAAATTCGAAAAGCGCCTCATGCAGTTGGCCAGCTATTGCGTGCGCAAGTCCGAGACGGTGATGAGCATCTGCAAAATCCTTTTGATACTGCACCGCAAGTCGGTACTCGTCGATGGCCCCTGCATTGCGACCACTGGCCTGAAGTATCGTGCCCAGCTTGTAATGGGCCGATGCGTCGTCTGGATGAAGGTGAACCGTGGTTCGGTATTCATCGATTAGTTTAATCTGAGCGGCCTCCGCCATAGTCGAAAGACTGAGATATATTTGGGCCATTGTATTCTCTGGCACCAACCGAAGGAACTTTCGCGCGGAATGTCGTCCTATCCAGTATTTATCCACTGCGAAGGCTATCGTAGACAGCATGTCACCAGCATCCGGGTTACCGGGGTCTATTGCCAGCGCCTGCTCGACCAGCTTCCTGGCTTTTTCAAACCTCTCAGTGTCTAAATTCGAGACCTCAGCACCTGGCGATCCGTACAATATGATCCACGCTTGCGCGATGAGGTCATGCACACTCAGTTTGGTCAAAACCTCCTGCCGTTGCTTGGTGACTGTTTCAACGTCGCTTTTGAACTTCAGGGTCGCCAGTTCACGTGTTTTACCTTTGACCTCCTCTTTAAGCTGATCCCTTTCAGCGCGCAATCTCACTAACTCTGCTTTCGCACTGTCATTCTTGCGTAGCGCATCAATTTGGCGCGCCACAACGTCTGTATCAACCTTCACCGTGACATTGACACGCACAACGCTGGTATCTCCATCCATCGTGGTTCGGGTTGCCTGTTCCACCACTTCCACGAGGCCTGCCGTGTACGCTTGGATTTCCTCCTTGGTAATGTCGAAGTTCTTCACTTGGGTGATACTTTCGACGTAGGTGCCCGCTTGTTCAAGCGCGAGCCGCTTAGCATCCAATAGAGCCAGCCGTTTGGCATCAATGCGTGTATCGTTATCCCC
>JBOHOS010000088.1:0-2385 GCA_050731295.1 Nitrospiraceae bacterium
GCTATGGCTTACTCGCCATCGGAGGCGTTATTTCCATGGTCCTGGGCTCGGTCATGTTGATCAAGACCGACGCGCCGTTCCTCCAAATCTCCTGGGCCGTGATCCTCCCGGTGGTGGGCATAGCGGCGGGCCTTTCCCTGTTAATCGTCGGGATGGGCGTCAACGCGATGCGGCGACGCCCGCTGACGGGCAGGGAAGGGATGGTCGGCACGGTAGGGGTGGCCAAGACCGCCTTGGCGCCCCAGGGAAAAATTCAGATTCATGGAGAAATTTGGGACGCGCTCAGCGACCCTCCCGTGCAGCCGGGCGACCCGGTGGAAGTTGTCCGCATGGAAGGACTCACGTTGCACGTCAAACCCGTATCCAAATAGCCGAGAGAGGTGGTTATGCTGCTCAGTCCGCTCGTGCTGACGTTGTTGGTGCTCCTGCTGGTGGGCATGGGCTTTCACGTGCTGCGCGAATATGAGCGCGCAGTCGTGTTCCGTTGGGGCCGGCTGGCGCAAGGAATCGTCGGCGGGAACGGGCCCGGTGTGGTGGTGATTCTTCCCTTGATCGACAAGCTCGTGCGCGTCAGTTTGCGGACGATCGCCATGGATGTCCCGCCGCAAGACGTCATTACGAAAGATAACGTGTCGGTCAAAGTGAATGCGGTGATCTATTTCCGCGTCGTGGATCAGCAGCGGGCGATTATCGAAGTGGAAGATTATCTGTACGCGACCTCGATGATGTCCCAAACGACGCTGCGGAGCGTGCTGGGACAGAGCCAACTGGACGATCTGTTGGCCAAGCGCGAGGAGATCAACACGGAGCTGCAGCGCATCATCGATCAGCAGACCGAGCCATGGGGCGTCAAGGTGTCGGCCGTGGAAGTCAAGAACGTGGACCTTCCCCAAGAGATGCAGCGGGCCATTGCTCGGCAAGCGGAGGCGGAGCGGGAGCGGCGTTCGAAAGTCATTCATGCCGAGGGAGAATTTCAGGCCGCTCAGCGATTGGCCGATGCCGCCAATGTCATGAGTCAGAATCCTATCGCCCTTCAGCTTCGATATCTTCAAACCCTGGTCGAGATTGCTGCGGAAAAGAATTCGACGACGATTTTCCCCGTCCCGATCGATATCATCACCCCATTACTCAAGAGCCTGGACAAGAAAGGATAGGAAATAGGACTACAGTGATCTACGCATCAGCCGTGAAAAAAATCCGGCGATCCCTTGATTTGATCGCTCCCCCACCTTATCTGATCCCTCATTCAGGGTGGCATCGGTCTTGAATCCTTTTGTCACTGTCTCTCTCTAACCTGTAGAGAGGAAGGACTCTGATTCCATCTGGGATTGGAGAATTGAGGGCGATTCGATGCGAAAAGAAGAACTCATAGAGGATGGCCAAGAGCAGCCGGTCGCGCTGGATCTCGAGTCAGATGATCAGGAAGCCAATGATATTCTTGAAGTTATTGAGCGAGAATCCTCCGCAGCCAGCGAACCGGAGCCTCAACCGGAGCAAGCCGGGCGGGCGGAAAAGGAAGAAACCTCTTTTGCCCTGGAATCTTTGTATTTTCGGTCATTTGGGGAGCGAGGGCTCCTCAATCGAGACGAAGAAATTGCACTGGCGAAGCAGATCGACCAAGGAACGCGAGCGATCCGGGGGGCGATTCGGGAGGCTGTTGGAATTGCCTCACACCTGCGCAAGATCGACACAGTGCGGGAAGCGCTTATCGAGCTCAGCGAGATTCGAGGCCTGAGCGGATTCTCCGCCACTGCTCTGGATCGGGCTGAGGAACGCATTGCCGTTCTGGTCAAGGCCGAGAAACATGCGGGTCGGAGCATCCACCGCGTCAAGCAACTTCATCAGAGCGGCCGCCGGGTTCGCGAATCGCGGCGCATACTGGAAACCGCCAAGGATGAGTTGGTGCGCTGCAACCTGCGGTTGGTCGTCGATATTGCGAAGCATTATAATGGCCGCGGGCTTGGCCTGCTGGACCTTGTACAGGAAGGCAACATCGGACTCATGAAAGCGGCGGAGCGCTATCAGTACCGAAAGGGATTCAAATTCAGCACCTACGCAACATGGTGGATTCGCCAAGGCATTACCCGAGCGCTTGCAGATCAATCTCGGACCATTCGGATTCCGGTTCACATGACCGAATCCTCGCATCGCATCATGCGGACTGCCCGGAGACTCGCGCAACAGCACGGGTCTGAGCCGCGAGCCGAAGACATCGGCAAGATCCTGCATCTGCGCGCGGACAAGATCCAAGAAACAATGCAGGTCTTCCAGGAGCCGATGTCATTGGAAAATCCCATCGGTGACGGAGAAACGCTGTTTGGTGAATTGATCGCAGACAAGAATAATGTTCCACCGGATTCTCACGTCCATCGCACGGAATTGACC
>JBOHOS010000089.1:0-2009 GCA_050731295.1 Nitrospiraceae bacterium
GTTCCGTATCAGGCTCAAAAATGGAACGTGTGTCGATGCGACCGGCGATCACTTGGTCTATGCCCTCGATGTCCGGCGGTCATGCGGCGCTTGGCGCCGCGTCGATGATCTGACGACGGGGATGCGCCTTCAGCTCTCGACACGAACAGCGGTCATCGCACAGTCAGATCAACAGGCGATCGACGAAGCTGCGCTCGTCGGTTGGCTGCAGGGGGATGGCTTCGTAGGGCAATACGAGGAAGGAACGAATCGCAGTCTGACCGTTGAGTTTATGACCATCGACAAGGAGGAGTTCAACTTTGTGCTCGATCGAGTGCACCGTGTGTTTCCGGGCATGCATTATCACGTGTGCGCTGTCGAGACGAAGGCGCCGGATCTGGATGTGCGGCGGATACGCTTATATGGCGAAGTGCTTCGCTCATTTGTCGGCCGGTACGAGTTGCTGCGAGGCACGCTCGATCTTTCCGTGCCGACAGCGATTCGCAGGGCGGGCCTGCAAGCGCAAGCGGCCTACCTGTCGGCGTTGTTTCAGGCCGACGGCACCGTCCGCATCCGATCACGTCAATGCCGCACCGCCGACATTGTGTTGACGACGATCTCGGAGCGGCTGGCACAGGGCGTTCAAAGCCTTTTGTTGAACCTCGGGATTTACGCCCGGATCCAGCGAGGAGCGGAGACTCGGCAGAATCGAAGAACGCCGTATTTCGTTTCGATCGGCTACGCGGATTCCCGCGTCCGTTTCCGCGACCAGGTCGGGTTTGTTTCCGAAGACAAGCGGCGGAAACTTGAGATCGCCTGCTCCAGTCAATTTCCTGGAATACGGCTCCCTGGTTTACGTGAAGAGATCATTGTCAGGATTGAAGCGATGGGGGTCCAGCCCGTCTACGATATTCAGACTGAAAGCGGCCAATACCTTTCCAACAATGTTGTGGTTCACAACTGCTTTATCCAATCGATTGAAGATGATCTCGTCAACGATGGCGGCATCATGGATCTGTGGATCCGAGAGGCGCGCCTCTTCAAATACGGATCGGGAACAGGCACCAACTTTTCCAAGCTGCGCGGCGACAACGAGCCGCTCTCGGGGGGCGGCAAATCGTCCGGCTTGATGTCCTTCCTTCGTATCGGAGATCGCGCGGCGGGGGCGATCAAGTCCGGTGGCACGACCCGGCGCGCCGCAAAAATGGTGTGCCTGGACCTCGATCATCCCGACATCGAGGAATTCATCGACTGGAAGGTGATTGAAGAGCAGAAGGTCGCCGCGATGGTCACCGGCTCGACGATCTGCGGCCAGCGGCTCAACGCCGTCTTGAAGGCCTGTCATGTGCCCGACGGCGCCGACGGCCGGACGCGAGTCGAGGCCGATTTGAAGAAGAATCAGGCGCTCAAGGATGCCATCAGAGCAGCGCGGCAGGCAGCGGTCCCCGAGGCCTACATCCAGCGCATGTTCTCGTACGCCAGGGAAGGGTTCACGCACTTTGTCTTTCATGAGTACGACACGAACTGGGACGGCAAGGCGTACCAAACCGTCTCGGGCCAGAACTCGAACAACAGCGTGCGCATCCCGAACGGCTTTTTCGATGCCTTGGAGAAGGACGGGGATTGGCAGCTCAAGCGCCGGACGGACGGCAAGATCACCAAGACCATCAAGGCGCGGGAACTGTGGGACAAGATCGCGTGGGCGGCGTGGATCTGCGCGGACCCCGGCACGCAGTACGACACGACCATCAACGAATGGCACACCTGCCCGGAGGACGGCCGCATCAACGCGTCCAATCCCTGCGTGACCGGAGAGACCCTCGTGGCCACCAGCGATGGCTGGCAGCGAATCGACGCGCTCGTCGGACAATCCGTTCGCGTGACCGGGGCAGACGGCCAGCCGCACCTCGTGACCAAGGTTTTTCCCACCGGCCGCAAGCCGATTTTTCAGTTGGTCACCCGCTCAGGCTATCGGGTCCGCATCACCGGTGACCATCGGGCCTTGACGGTGTCCCGCGGCGACGTGGCTG
>JBOHOS010000090.1:0-1581 GCA_050731295.1 Nitrospiraceae bacterium
CTGACAGTAATCCTCCACCATCTTGAGACTGCTCCAGCCACCGAGGATTTGGAGGATTCTGACCGGGGTGTGTGGTCCCATTCGTGAAGCCCAGGTTTTCCTGAGCGAGTGAAAGGTCACGCCCTTGTTGCCGATTGGGAGACCCAACTTCCGTGGCAATTTCCATGCGTTGAAGCGGGGAGATGCGCAAACCTGACTTTGCCGGAAACATCCATCCCTCCTTCGGCTGTCCTTGCCATTCCCAGAAAAGGCGCAAGACCCCCATCGCTTCTTTTGGGACAGGGATGAACAATCGCATGATCCCACCAAAGATATTCCCATCGCAACGAGAATAATTGGTTCAGCCTCAGAACGCTCAGCACATCGAGCCGCGCATATAAGGCATCCTCGATGTCCAGCGCTTCGTATAGGCTGTTTTCCTGCTCCTCGTTTAAGGGAATGTGGAAGGTCTTGCGGTACATCTCCTCGTCATAGAAATCGACCCGTCGCCAAAATTCCAGGACCAATCTGCCGGAGAGACGAGCTTCCGCATGAGATGTCGCAACGTTTCCCCGTACCGATTCGCTGTTGCCATCGAGCGCCCTTCATCGCGTAATTTGGTGAAGGCCTTCTCCACATCGATTGGTCGAATCGTTAGCACTGGCTGTTTCTTGAAGTAGTCGGCCCACCAATTCAAGTGACGCTGCTGGCTCTTCCATCCAACCCGCTTGCTTTGGATGGTCGGAATATATTCATCGGTCAATTCTCGTATGGTAGAGTTGGTCGGTGTGGTCTTGCCCGCCATGTCCCGTGCCTTGCGCACTTTGGCTCGCTTTGACCACTACTTTTCCGAGCGTCTTCGTGAGGAGTTGCTTGATCGGGCTCCGAAAGAGCGGATGATCTTCAACAATGAGAATCTTATACATACGCAGCTTCCGCAGATCCTTCCTACCACTTCGCAGAGTCTATGATGGCGAGTTGAGGTCAGTGACGTCAATCCGAGGGGTGAAGCAGGGTTCCTACCTGGCTGGGTGTCAACTGTACAGGATGCGTATTGGGCTCGGAACTGGTTTCTGGGACAAGGCGGACTTCGTTAAATCCTTCGACGAACACAGGCCGGCTTCTCCGAAGGGGGGTAGCACACCAACCACGCGACAATGATGGTGAAGCGCCAGTGATCTTCTCTTCTCCAGCGGCGCCCACGCATGCCTCTCCCTCTACGGCTCATGCTCAATGCTTCTGACCCCAGCCCGTGACCCATTCATGGCACGGGATCAAATCCATATTTGAGCAGGAGTTTTTGTATGCGGGGACTCGCTATGAAATCAAAAAACTCTTCCGCGGTACTACGAGCTGCATCCCGACAGGTCCAGACTACCGCTTGTCCGAACTGGACCCGCGTATAGCTTCCAGCCGGGGTCTCATCAATGATGCGCACCTGCCCGCTGTTATGGATTGCATCCACGCGGTAGACGATGCCCACGTCGGCCTGTCCCGTGTGAACCAAATTCACTATTTCTTCATTATTTTTGGCATGAACCAGGCGGAAATGGTCTCCATACGCTGGATCGAGCCTTCTGAGCGCCCGGGCCGTGATGCCCC
>JBOHOS010000091.1:0-3409 GCA_050731295.1 Nitrospiraceae bacterium
CTGGTGCGATATGAGCAGCGAGGATGGCCGATCCCCGTGTTTCAATCCAAGACCGAAACAGACGCGCAGTATGAGGCCCTCGTCAGTCTGCTCCTGCAGCATGCACGTCTTCTGCGCCCGGCGTTCGGAACGCATAATCTTCGGAGTTTGGCGTATGTCGACGCTATCGCGGAAGCGATGAAAGTCTCGTCTCAGGCGTACGAATTCCAGATGATCTTTGGCATGGCCGATCCGCTGCAACACGCCGTCTCGCAGATGGGACGGCGCGTGAGGCTGTATACGCCGGTCGGTGAGTTAATCCCAGGCATGGCCTATCTGGTGCGCCGCCTGCTGGAAAACACATCCAACGAGTCCTTTCTTCGAAAGGAATATTCCGAGGAGAAGCCGCTCGACCAGTTGCTGGCGGCACCGCAGGCCGATGCATCTGTTCGCCCATCACTCACCGATCATAGCGATAGCCCGCCGGCTTCAGATCCGGATCGGATCGATCGATTTCGCAACGAACCGCACACCGATTTTTCCCAAGCGCCCGCTCGCGACGCCATGAGCCGAAGCGTCACCGAGGTGAAGAGGCAACTCGGCCGGACGTTCTCCTACAACTCGCCGTCCGGCGCAACATCCTCCGGCTCCGAGGTGATCTCGCACGACCCAAGCCATCCGGAACAGGCCGTCGGGCGCTTGCGCGCGTACGATCCCACCGATGTCCCGAGAGCCGTCCACATTGCAGCCGGCCTGCTTCATGAATGGAGCAGGGTCCCGGCGCAAGATCGCGCGAGCATGCTGCGAAAAGCCGCGGGGGCCATGAGGCGGAGACGCTTCGAACTGGCATCCTGGGAGATCTTCGAAACAGGAAAATCATGGCGAGAAGCCGATGCGGATGTGGCTGAGGCCATCGATTTCCTCGAGTTCTATGCGAAGGAGATGGTTCGCCTTGATCGGCCGCATCGCCTTGGACAGGAACCGGGGGAGACAAATCACCTGCTGTATGCTCCGTGCGGGATCGCTGCCGTGATTGCACCGTGGAATTTTCCCCTGGCGATTCCAACAGGATTGGTATCGGCCGCCGTGGTCACCGGCAATGTCGTTCTCTTCAAACCGTCTGAGCGCGCCCTCGTCATGGGACTGTTGCTGACTGAGATTCTGCACGAGGCCGGAGTGCCGAAGGATGTGCTGCAGGTCCTGCCCGGAGGTTCCGAAACCGGACGGGCCCTCGTCACGCATCCCGACATCAGCCTGATTGCCTTTACCGGCTCCAAAGACGTCGGCCTTGGCATCCTCGCTCAGGCGGCGCAAGTACAACCCGGGCAACGAGCGGTGAAGCGAGTGATCGCGGAAATGGGAGGAAAGAACGCGATCATCGTGGATGAGACGGCGGATCTGGACGAGGCGGTGAGCGGAGTCGTCACCTCGTTCACCGGGTATCAGGGGCAGAAATGCTCCGCTTGCTCTCGAGCGATCGTCCACGAATCGGTCCACGATCTGTTTCTGCAACGTCTGACGGATGCGGCCATGAGCCTCCAGATCGGTCCTCCGGAAGATCCCGGCAACCGGATGGGCCCCATGATCGACCAACGAGCACTGGCCAAGGTTCGAGAATACATTGAAATCGGGAAACGAGAAGGACGGCTTGTGCTGGAGCGCGAGGTCAAAGGACCAGGCTATTTCATCGGACCGGCGATCTTTGCCGACATCCTGCCTCGGCACCGGCTGGCACAGGAGGAAATTTTCGGGCCGGTTCTCGCCGTCATGAAAGCGAGCGACTTCAACGAAGCCCTGCGTGTAGCAAACCAGTCACCCTATGCGTTGACCGGGGGTCTCTATTCACGAAGCCCCGTCAATGTCCTTACCGCCCGCTCGCATTTTGACGTTGGCAATCTCTACATCAACCGCCCCATCACCGGAGCGCTGGTGGGCCGGCAGCCGTTCGGTGGACATCGCCTATCCGGCGTGGGATCAAAAGCGGGAGGCGAGGATTACCTGGCGCAATTCATGATTTCCCGGATAATCAGTGAAAACACTCTCCGACGCGGATTTGCGCCAACGGAGACGGAATAGAATTTTGCAGATGCTCAAAAAGGCTAGCCAACGCGCCGCAAGCGATAAAAAACCGGAGGTGTAGCCTCTGGCTACGTTGAGGATTTTTGGGAGGCGAGAACGAAGTTGGGAGCCTTTTTCAGCATCCTGTTAAGGGAGGGAACTGGTCTGCGGGTTAATGGTAAATGACTCCAATTCTTCCGTAATCTCAGTCACCATCCCGCGATCAGACCGAAGTGGCGGCAGTTCCTGGCGCTCAACGTACTTGACCAGTCCCACGCCTTTGGCAAACCAGGCGGTCATGGTATCGGTCCCCACCGCGACTCGCTTTGAGTCGGAGAGGGAAATGCGCATAGTCATCCGCGCCTCGATGCGGACCGTATCAGGGTACGACCCGGCTGGAACGAGGACCGGCTCCTTGTTCATGGCCGTCACGACGGCTTCCATATCCGCCGACTCATTTTGCTCATCGCCATCAAGGTCACTGCCGAAGTCCAGCCCTTTCCGATCGAACTGCTGAAACGAGGACGGGAGATCCAATGGAAAGCGCACAATTTGGTAGGGGATCAACTGGCGTTCGATCGGGGTGCCCGGCTCCGAACCGTAGTAGACAATGCCGGCGGGATCGCGCCGATAGTAACTGTCAGACGGCCCATGATTGCCGGGATTGGTATCATGAAAGACTTTGACCATGACACCCTGAACCTTCTCGGTCCCTTTCACCGTGGAGACGTTCATGAATCCTTTCTTGGCAATCGTCTGGAGCGGGCCCTCCACAACCTCTCCTCGATACCGCCACTGGCTGCCCGACGTATCAGGAAAGTAGTCGCCGGCGTTCACGACTCGTTCAATACCTGGGGAGGCCGCATTCACTGTCTGAGCCTCAACCGCCGGCAGACTCCAACCCATGATGAGTGCTCCGACAACCAGCTTCCAATTCCACGCATTCGGGCTCATACAGCCTCCCTGTGCTTCCTCGAAATTTTACCCTAACATAACCTTTGCCGTGCCAGCAAGGGGCTATTATGTTGTACTCAACACCCACTCATAAAATTGTTATACTCCTTCCATGCTTGGTTGAGAACACAAGGATGCCCGCCCGTGACGACAAAACCCACCCTGACGCAATTGACGAACCGCTTTTCGACGGAGGATGCCTGCAAATCGTTTTTGCGCGACCTTCGTTGGCCGACAGGCATACGCTGTCCGCGTTGTCAGAGTGAAAAGGTTTACACGTTGAAATCGCGTCCGTTTTACTGGGTCTGCAAGCATGCCGACTGCGGCGGGCGGAATGGCTACCGCTTTTCCGTCATCACGAAAACGATTTTCGAGAACACGATCTACCCGCTTCGGACATGGTTTCAGGTCATTTACC
>JBOHOS010000092.1:0-3603 GCA_050731295.1 Nitrospiraceae bacterium
ACTAACTCCTGCAATCGATTTTTATAGGCGCTGATACGCTGCTCAAGTCCTACGAGAATGTCTTTTAATTCTTCCACAAGCAAGACCTCTTATGAACATGCTTGCTTTGTAGCATGGCTTGAAAAATGTGTCAACAATTAAAATTCAAATTATGTCTGCATGGCATGCTTCATTTTTTTTAAGGCTCGTTACGATGATGTAAGCATAGATGTGCAAGGCTTCTAAACATGCTTACGCGGTATCTTATGAGATACAACAGGAGAATTCGTGGCTTAATGAGAAAAAGGGTCTTATCAAAAAGGCGCATTGGTCGTGGCGGCCAGCAACGGCACTCGCCTCCAAGTCTTGGCCTCGTCAGCACTGGTATACAGACCGCTGCCGTTTGTGCCGACATAGAGCACGTGTGGATTGAGAGGACTCATGGCGATCGTCCTAATATTCAGCGTTTCTAAACCGGTGTTCATCGTATCCCAGCTTTGGCCTCCATTGAGACTCTTTTGAATGCCGGCTCGCCCTCCGACATACAAGATCTTAGGATCTGAAGGGTCGATCACCACACTGCTGATGTACTGGTCAGTCATTGAATTTCCGATACGGGTCCACGAGTCTGCCATGTCGATAGACTTGAAAAGCCCTTTGGTCGTGCCGGCATAAATGGTGTTGGTATCATGAGGATCAATCACAACTGTATTGACGCCGAGTGCAAGCGCGGCATCCAAGATTTCTGGTGGAATCAAGCCACGATTGACTTTTTTCCATGTCTCCGTGCCGTCCGTGCTTCGGTACGCACCCCCGGTGGTTCCCGCGTAAAGGATGTGCGGCCGCTTGGGATCGAGCGCAATCGCGACGACGATATGGACCTCTTTCATGCCGGTCATCCGTTCATCCCATAACCGTCCCGCATCCGTGCTGCGAAAGACGCCCACCGTTGTCGCGGCATAAATGGTCTCGCTGTTCCGAGGATCGAAGGCGAATTGATTGACGACCGAGATGTGCTCTTTTAGTCCGGCGTTGTACGGCATCCAGTGTTGGCCGCCATCAGGGCTTTTGTAGACCGCATCTATCATCGTGCCCGCGTAGACCGTGGCCGGACGCTCGGGATCCAACGATATGGACAGCACACGGTAGGAGCTTAAGTCGGTGGCCATACGTTCCCATGTCGCACCGCCGTTGCGAGTCTTATAGATCGAATCGTTGGTCGCCACGTAGAGAATGCTGGAATTGGTGGGATGGAGCGCGATCGACACGATCGTGTCACTCTGTTTGCCGCAGGAGGAAAGGCCGAGTATCAACAATACGGCCAGGCTGATGTTCCTCGGCAGGCAAGGCCGTCCAAGAATTCTCGTTGGAATCATCGGGTGACCGTCACGGCTGACTGAAGGGTTCAGCGTATCCCGTCAATTCAACATATCCTTCCCCCGAGATCGGGGGACTTCCCATTCTGCCGGTAATGGTGACGGCCCCTTCCCAATAGGTCACACGCGTGCTTTTCTGTGTGATCAATTCTTGATTTCGCTGCCTCGGGATCACCTCAAGCAGGAGATCAGCCCGTGGAATGGCAATACGCCAACGGTTCGGATAACGGGCTCTGCTTGATGGACTTTCCCAGTGCTCCAAGACGTCGATCCGCACATCGGAAAGAGGCAAGTGCTGCGATCGGCCATCGGGCAGAACGAGAGTCCCGCTTGACGCGGGATCCACCGTGCCATCGCGCCGGCGCAAGAGATACAACATGATCTCGGTCTGATTGGTCAGTTGGAGGCTGAACCAATCCCATCCGACCTGGTCATCTCCCAATCTGCCGGACCCAAACTCGTGATCCATCCAACTCGTCCCGGTCACAGGTAGACGGTCTCCCTCTACCATTAAGGTTCCTGCCGTGGAGAGGCGTGTCATTGAGTAGTAGTGCGACGCCTGCCCGAACTCCTTCCCTTTCCGGCTCACGCCGTCCTGACCATGCACGATCGGCGGTTTCTGTGGAGTGAGGTTCAGGTCGAGGGAAAACTCATCGGTCGATGCTTTGAGATGGTGACGTGGTTGAAGGGCCGGCGATTCAGCGATCCACCGGTCGATCCACACTCGAAGTAGTTCTGGCTCGGCTCCCGCCTTGCCGAGGCCGCCTCGACTGATTTTCTCAGCATAGCGGAATGCGCCGCTTCCATGGTCCGATAATGCGAAATGAGCCAAATAGAGATGCCGGATGGCCCAGCGCGAGGGATTGGCCCTGACCGACTCATGATCGATGCCCCGGCGAAAGAAGGTCAACTCATACCCGAACTGCCGGCCATTTTCTGCCGTGAGGTGACCGGTGTAATACCACCATTCAGTATGAAACTCGTCATGGGAGCCGTGATCACGGGGAAAATGGTACGTATATCCAGGTGCGGCTTGCCGAGACGCGCGAACCAGCTGATCAACGCTTTCGGCGGAGGGATCTATAACAGGCAGGAGTGTACCGATGATCGAAAACAAACACCCACCCAGCAGCTGAGTCCCGTGATGGGTGATGCTCCTCACGCGTGCGATGACCTTCAAGTGATGGCGCCACGAGGCTTATAGCACGCATCCAAATGATGTGCAATCCGCAATGCTGACAATGGTTTTCTCCGTGTGCCGCGTCGAGACCATCGACTCAGGCTTGGTTGACAATATCTTCGCCGTTCGGCTATCGTGAGGCATGTCACTTGAGCCTTGTCGCCGCTCCGACGACGATTGGTCGCCGTTCAACGTTCCGAACCGTATCCCCGTCTTTCCTCTCCCCAATGTGGTGTTTTTCCCTAAAACCTACCTGCCCCTTCATGTCTTCGAGCCACGATACCGAGAGATGGTTGCCGACGCGGCCGCCGAGGGACGGTGCGTAGGCATCGCGCTTCTCAAAGAGGGATGGGAGCAGGACTATTATGGGAATCCGCCGATTTATGAAGTGGGGTGCGTGGGGCGCTTGGTCAGCGCGCAAGGATTGCCGGACGGCCGCTACAATATTTTGCTCCAAGGCCTGCACCGCTACGAAATTCGCGAAGAGCTCTACTCCAAGAGTTATCGCCAGGCCCGCATCGCGCTCAAGCCGCATTCGTTGCAAAGCATGCTGGATGCCGCCAGCCGATCCGAACTGCTCCGTATCGTGGAGGATTATTTGAAGACGCAGGACAACGGCTATGCCTGGCGTAGCTTTTTGGATTCGGACGTGAAGGACGAAGTGCTCCTCAATACGCTCTCCACCTATCTGGAATTGACTCCGCTTGAGAAACAACTATTGCTGGAAGCAGATAGCCTGCGTCAACGCGCCCGTCGTCTCGGTGATCTGATCCAGTTCAAGATTTATGAGCGGGAAGGCATGAAGGGTTTGGGGTAATGGACCGAACCGTCGCCATTGAAGCCTCCTCGCTCGGCAAAGTCTACGATGGGACCGTGGCGATCGACGGCCTGTCGTTCCAGGTCGCCGCCGGTGAAATCTTCGGCCTTCTCGGGCCCAATGGAGCCGGCAAGAGCACGACGCTCAGAATTCTCATGACCCTGCTTCAACCGACAAGCGGCCGGGCCATGGTCTTGGGCCATGATGTGATCCAAGAACCCGAGCGCGTGCGGAGCCTGATCGGGTATGTT
>JBOHOS010000093.1:0-6528 GCA_050731295.1 Nitrospiraceae bacterium
GCTTAGAACGTTTCGCCGCTGCGTGGCTTGCCATCGTGGCGAACACAAGGTCAAGCGGCTTCTTCTGCCTCGATCAATATTTGGCCTTCGCTCAGCTTAAGTGCCGCGAGAATTTACGCGACATTGAAGCGTGTTTGCGCGCGCAATCATCCAAGCTGTATTACTTGGGAATACGCAGCAAGCGACCCGCAACACCACCCTGGCCAATCCCGTGCGCGACTGGCGCATCTACTACAAGGGTGCGCAGAGTCTGATCGCCACGGCAGGCGAGCCGTAGCCAACGAACCCTTTGGGCTCGATCTGAAGGAGTCGGTCTACGCCCTCGATGCCACCACGATCGACCTGTGCCTGTCGGTGTTCCCATGGGGCGCCGTTTCGCTCGACCAGGGCCGCAATCAAACTGCATACGCTCTTGGATTCGCAAACCAACTCGCGTTCACGCACTCATCTCGAAGCCGCCCATGAACGCTTTCCATGAAGGCATTCTGAGACGGCTTCCCCGGTTGGATATCCTGCAAGGGGGCCGGGGCCGCGCCTGCGCCACCAAGCGGTCGCGCACCGGCTGGTTCCGTGAACCGGCTCTTCTTCATCGATTCTCCTTTCTTCTGTCGGAGAATCCTTATTATGGCTGGATGAGTTCGGTGGGGCTAGGTCATTAGAAAGCCTTGAGAAGATTTCAGATTCACCCCAATACTGTTGATTCGTGGGAACATTCGTAAAGAACTTCGCCTGCCAAGCGCATTCCTCTCCTGAAGGAAGCTTCCGGTAGCACTCGACCCCTGCATCAGGAGCCCCCTTCCTTGTAAATCGTGAGCCAGCGGGATAATTCTCAGAGTATGCCAATTGGCAACACAACTCCTCAAAGGCATTGTCCTGAGATCCGTTCCAGGTTCTGAGCCTATGCCACTCGATGTTCACTACTACCTCACGAACGATTTACAGGTTTTCGAAAGACGAGGTGGAAATCGACGGGTCTTAGTATAGGACACATCGATGGAATGATGTACTCGAAATATCTGTTTTATGGACGACCGACCCGTCGCCACCGCATTCGATTCCGAAGGTTTGCGGGTTTGATTTCGGCAGGTTTATGGACAGCGCTATTTTTTAATTCCGTACACCGGCTCATTCGGCTCCGCCACCAGGAAATCCACCGGCGGCAGGCGTTTTCCGGCCACGACCGTGACGTAGGCTTCGATCGCCGTCTCCAATTCTGCGCGGACTTGCCCGGTGGCCTTCAGGCGGGTCAAAACGTCCGGCGTCCAGCGCAGGGCGTGCTGCAGCAAGGCGAGGCTTCCTGGCGATAGCGGAAGATATCGATCGGTATCTCGTCCCACACAGGACCCGCAGACGATCCCGCCGGATTGGGCAGAGAACGGCGCCGCCCTGCCGATGACTGGATTCCCCGCCCTTCCCCCGCACGCGACACACTGGTCGGTTTGCGGCCGAAAGCCGGTCTGCCCCAGGAGGCGGATTTGATAAAGCAGTGTGGTCAACAGCGGCTCGCGGCTCCCCTGTACGGCTCGCAGGCCGTGCAGCAAGGTCTCAAAAATCCGTGGACCCGGGTCTCCTTCACCGGTGACGGCCGCGACCAAATTCACGAGTCGCCCCGCTCCGGCCATGAGCGTCAGGTCTTCACGCAAGCCGGAGAAGGGTTCCAAAATGTCGGCCTGCGTGACGCGATACATCGAGTCGTGGCGCTTCTCGAAGAGATTGAGGTCACAATGCGCGAACGGCTCGAGCGCGCTCCCGAACCGGCTTTTGATCCGCCGCGCGCCGCGCGCCACGCCACGGAGCTTGCCGTATCGGAGCGTGTAGAAGGTCACGATCCGGTCGGCATCGCCCCACTTGCGGCTCTTGAGCGTGATGGCGGGCGTCTTCAGTAACGGCATGGATGAAGTCCTGTGTAACATGAACATCGCGAAACGACAAGCCGGATCGTGTCAGTCTGTCGGACAAATCACTCTATCCAGCGTTCGCGCGCCTCGGTATGATAGTCTAAGCATTCAAACTGGGAGAGCCAGCATGCGAAATCAACGTCCAGTCGTCACCCTGACTTTGCTCGCGCTGATTGTGCTCGTGATCGAGAGCAGCGGTTGCACCGTCAATCCCTACACCAAGCGCTGGCAATTTGTCGCGGTTCCCAAAAGTTATGAAAACAGCATGGGCGCGCAAGCCTATGCGCAGGTCATGAATGATCCGAAAACGCCTATCTCCAAAGATCCTCGCGAAGTCCAGCCGGTGATGCGCGTGGCGGAACGGAACATTGCGGTCGCGAAGCAATCAAAATACGCTGATAGCGCCAACAAGTTCGATTGGGATGTCAGCGTCATCAAGGATGACAAGACGATGAACGCCTTCGCCCTGCCCGGCGGCAAGATCGCCGTGTACACCGGCATCTTTCCTGTTGCGCAGAACGAAGCCGGATTGGCGGCCATCATGGGACACGAGGTCGTCCATGCGCTGGCTCGCCACGGCGGGGAGCGCATGAGTCAGGGAATTGCCACGCAAGTAGCCATGATCGGCGCAGCCATCGGACTGGGCGCCTCTGGCGTTAGCGGAGTCGGTGGACAGGCGGCCATGCAAGCGCTCGGGCTGGGCGCCCAAGTGGGGGTCTTGCTTCCGTTCAGCCGGAAGCATGAATCGGAGGCGGATTACATCGGCCTCTTGTTTGCAGCGCAGGCCGGTTACGATCCTCAGGAAGCCGTTCGGGTCTGGGAACGCATGCAAGCCGCAGGAGGCGATCAGCCGGCTGAATTTATGTCCACCCACCCGGGCCATGAGACGCGCATTAAGCAGCTTCAGGAATGGATGCCCGAAGCGATGGCCTTATATCGACAGGCGCCGCCCGCGCCGATCTCTACCCTACCCGGAGCGAGTTCCTGACCCGGACATCGGTGGACAGCTTGGTGTTGACTTACCGGTTAGATTTCGTTAGGTTCTCGTTCCTCTTTCGAACGGTCAGGCCCAGTCATTGATTGAATAGACGACGGAGAACGAACCATGCCGGATCGCGCCTACGTGCTGATTAATGTAATGCCGGGACAGACCACCAACGTTGTGAAGGCGCTGGCGGAGATCAAAGAGATTAAAACCATTGATCCATGCTGGGGAAAGCCGGACCTTTTTACCGTCGTGGAGGTCGCCGACCAGGATGCGCTGTCCACGCTCGTCTTGGCGAAGATCCACGCGATTGAGGGCGTCGCGCAAACCGACACCCACTTGGTTTATCGACTCAAGAAATAAGCTGGACACGAACGCCGGATGAGAAACCCGCCACAGGGCTGCACATGGACGACTGCGGCTGTCATGCTGCTGCTCACAGCGTTGGTGAGCGGCTGCGCGACCGGCCGGAGCGAGCCGGCGCTCGATTCGATGGAAATCCTCTTCCCCTCTCCTGAAGATCAGGTTCGGGCGGCCTTGATTCAAGTGCTCACTGAAGATGGGTATCCCGTTCGTCAGAGCGCAGAGCAGGACCGGGTGATCAGCACGGGGTATCGAGAGGAAAATGACGTTATCTGGGATCGACTGCTGGTCTACCGCTTCGGGGTTGATCGGAGCCGAATCGATGCCACTCTCACGCCGGAAAGCGCGACGCACACACGCCTGAGCGTACAGGTCACCTACGAAGCCAAACGCTATATCTGGTCATCCTGGCAGGAATCCACTCCTGCGCTCCAGCATAATGCCGCCACACAGGTGCGGCGGATGAAGCGGGTGCTCGGCATCCTCTAAGTCGGGCTTTCTCCCTCCTCTCCCCACTGCCATCCGAAGCGTTCGGCCATGCGATAGAGCGTGCGGCGGTCGATACCCAAAATCTTCGCGGCACGGACCTTGTTGCCGCCGGTTTCCCTCAACACGCGGAGCACGTATCGCTTTTCCAATTCGTCCAGCGTGACGAGCGAACGATCCAGACCCTCTTCCTCGTGAGCCGCATCTGCCGAGGCGCCCTGTGTGACCTCAGCCGGCAGGTCGTCCGGCATGATCAACGGCCCCGGCGCCAGGGAGACCGCGCGCTCGATCACATTTTCCAGTTCCCGCACATTGCCGGGCCAGTGGTATTTCTGAAGCCGCGCCATGGTCTCCGGCACGAATCCCCTGATCGGAGGCCCTGTCGGTGAGGAGACCTTCTGGAGAAAATGATGGGCCAGCATGGGAATATCTTCGGCGCGCTGACGCAAGGCCGGAAGCGCGATACGCACCACATTGAGCCGATAAAACAGATCCTCGCGAAACCGCCCCTCTTTGACGAGCTGCGCGACATCTTTGTTCGTCGCGGCGATGAGCCGGACATCCACCCTGGTAGATGTAGTGCCTCCCACTCGCCTGATCTCATGCTCCTGAATGACACGCAATAACTTGACTTGAAGCGCGGGACCGATGTCGCCGATCTCGTCCAGGAACAAGGTCCCCTCGTGAGCGCTTTCGAACAGTCCTTTCTTCGCGACGACTGCGCCGGTGAACGCGCCCTTCTCGTGGCCGAAGAGTTCCGACTCCAAGAGCGTATCCGGCAAAGCCGCGCAATTGACCGGCACAAACTGTCGATCGCGGCGAGGCCCGTTCGAGTGAATGGCGCGCGCCACAAGCTCCTTGCCTGTTCCGCTTTCGCCTTCGATCAGCACGGTGCTCTTTCCGGCTGAGACGCGGGCGATGAGCTTGTAGATGTCGAGCATCAGCGGGCTGCCGCCGACCAGCCGCGCCGGGTCCTGGCGCTCCCGCAGCTCTTCTCGGAACTTGGCGTTCTCCCGCACCAGCCGGCTGTGCTCCAGGCTGCGACTGAGGACGACGCGAAGCTGTTTCTTGTCGAACGGCTTGGCCAGGTAGTCGTACGCGCCTTGCTTGATCGCCTCGATCGCCCCTTCCATCGACCCGAACGCGGTCAGCAGGACGATCGAGGTCTCCGGGCTATGCGCTTGGAAGTCCCGCAGAACCGCCAAGCCATCCACGTCCCCCATCCGCATATCGGTCAGCACGACGTCGAACCGTTTCCGCCGACCGATCTCAATGGCCTCCGCCCCGCCGGCCGCTTCGTCTACCGCATAGCCCTCCTTCCGCAACGTGTCGGCGAGAAGACCCCTGGCCATCGCATCATCATCGACCACGAGAATCGCGCCGTCAGGATGGTTCATGCAGGACCTGCCCTTCCTCCGTATCGCCCGTGTCGCTCGGCAGGGCGATCACCACCATCGTCCCCTTTGCCACCACGCTTTCAATCTCAAGCGAGCCCCCATGGGCGACGATGATTTCCCGGCTGAGAAACAGCCCCAGGCCGGTGCCGTCTCCGACGGCCTTGGTCGTAAAGAATGGCTCGAACGCGCGATGGCGAGCTTCCTCGGTCATGCCGCATCCGGTATCCCGCACGGTCACGGTCACCATGGTCTCGATCGGACGTTCACCCGACCGGCGGCGGGACTCCAACTCGCCCAGCGTGGCGGCCCGGCGTCCCAGCACAACGACGACCTCTCCGCCGGCGTCGGTCGCGGCCAGCGCATTCGTCAACACATTGACCAGAACCTGCCGAATCTGTTCCACGTTTCCCAGGACGGCCATGGCCTGCCCGCCGAGATCCGTTTTGAGCGAGATACCCTTGCCGACGAACGACGGCCGCATCAGCGTGGCGACAGACCGGACCGCATGCTCCAAGCGTAACGGCGTATGGGCAGCCTCGGGCCGGCGGGTGGAGGAGAGCTTGTCCTTGATAATGCGCACCACCCGATTGAGCTCCGACTCGATGATGTCGATCGTTTTCCTCATCTCCGGCGTCGCATGAGGGTCTTCCGACAGTGTCTGCACCTGCCATGCGATCGAGTGCAGCGGGGTGCCGACTTCGTGCGCCACGGACGAGGCGAGAAGGCCCAGCGCCGCCAGCCGCTCCGATCGGTTCAACGCGTCTTTCACCTCGACCAGTTGCGCGTTGGCTCGGAGCAGGTCGGCCCGCGCCGCTTCCTCCCGCGCCTTGCGCTCCTCGCGCGTCATGGCGAAATAGGCGACGCTGATGAGCACGCCCACGACCACACTTCGGTTGATCACGGCCGAGACGAATCGGCCGGGTTTCGCGGGCCTGAGTAAGCCTGCATACGTCGCAAGCATGCACAGCGCCACGGTCGCAAGCATGAGGCGGCGGTTTCTGGTGGTCGCGATCAGCAAGATGGGCAGCACATATCCGTACGCCACCACGACGTTCGCCGGGGTGCCGGTTTCGATGAGGACGATCGCCAGGATCAGCAGGGCCGAGATCGTCACGATCAGGGCATGCGTGTGCGCCCCGGCGATCCGTTTAAACGGCCGTGTCGACATCGGCATGGGGCCCCCTCGATGATCGGATGATAATGGAAATACAGGGGGGTCACAAGGACGGGGGCACGTTGGCCTGAGGGCGAATGGCGCGCAGTATGGCGGCCATCTCACGCGGGCGGGGATCGGCGCGCAGGGAATCCAGCGCAAGGGGAATCTTAAGAGACCAGTTCGGATAGACATCGACCGTGCCGGGAAGGTTGATTTGGGCGCGATGGCCGAGCAGGTCTTCGA
>JBOHOS010000094.1:0-2692 GCA_050731295.1 Nitrospiraceae bacterium
CACGTGGGGCCGACGGGCTCCGCTTTCACCAGCACCGTATCACGGTCGCAGTCGAGGAACAGATCTTTGAGCAGGAGATAATGGCCGGACGTGGCTCCTTTCTCCCAGAGTGTTTTTCGAGAGCGGCTCCAAAAATGAACGTGTCTGGTCTTCAGCGTTTGGTCAAGCGCTTCCCGGGTCATGAATCCGACCATGAGCACAGTCCCATCGCGCCAGTCTTGCACGACGGCCGGGACCAAGCCCGAATCATCGAAACGGATAGAGTCTCCCACCGTCATGCCGGCCTCATGGCTCATGCTGTTCGCGAAGAAGTCTGACCGGAATCCCCTGTTTATGCAGATACGCTTTGGCTTCCTGAATCGTATGCGTCCGATAATGAAAGATCGAGGCGGCCAATACGGCGTCGGCCTTACCGCGAACCAATCCGTCGAGGAGATGCTCTAATCGTCCTACGCCTCCCGAAGCAATGACCGGAATAGAGACAGCCTGGGAGACCGCCGCCGTCAATTCCAAATCGTATCCATCCTGGGTGCCGTCTCGGTCCATGCTCGTCAGCAAAATTTCTCCCGCCCCGCATCGTTCCATCCGGCAAGCCCATTCCACCGCATCAAGGCCGGTCGCCCGGCGTCCGCCGTGGGTGAATACGTCCCAGTGAGAAGGCGCCGCGGCCGGCGCGACCCGCTTGGCGTCGATCGCCACCACAATGCATTGCGTGCCGAAGCGGCTCGCGGCCTCCTCGACGAATCGTGGATTCCCTACCGCAGCGGTATTGATGCTGACCTTGTCACAACCGGCGTTGAGCAAGGAGCGAATGTCTTCCAGCAAGCGCACTCCCCCTCCGACCGTCAGCGGCATAAAGACCTGTTCCGCCGTCCGAGTCACGATGTCCAACAAGGGTTTCCGGTTCTCGTGCGAGGCCGTAATATCGAGGAAACAGAGTTCATCCGCTCCATCGCGATCATAGACCGTTGCCACTTCCACCGGATCACCGGCATCACGGAGATTCACGAATCCCACGCCTTTGACCACGCGGCCGTCTTTGACATCCAAGCAGGGGATGAGGCGCTTGGTCAGCATGCCGGCGTTGACTCCTGTGAAGCCGCATCGAGGGCCGCCTTCAAATCCAGCTTTCCGTCATACAAGGCCCTGCCGACGATGGCTCCGGCGACGCCGGGACCCAGAGATTTCACTGCGCGAATATCCTCGATTCGAGAAATGCCGCCGGAAGCGATCACCGGGATCGGCGCACAGCCGAGGATGTCCCGGAGCGCGGAAAGGTTCGGGCCTTCCAGCATGCCATCCCTGACAATATCGGTATAAATGAGACCCGCCAGGGGGTAGCCGGACAGCCGGGGCATGAGATCGGACGCCGTTGTGTCCGAAACACTGGTCCACCCCCGCACCGCCACGTGGCCTCCTCTGGCATCGAGACCGACCAGAATGCGACTCGGAAACTCGGCACAGGCCTGTTCGAGCAGCGCCGGACTTTCAAGGACCGCTGTTCCCAACACCACCCGAGAAGCGCCTTGGCCCAGGTAACGTCTGACGTCCTCGATCGTGCGAATGCCGCCGCCAACCTGAACCGGAATCGACACCGTCTTCAGGATCGACTCGATCTGCATACTATTTTTGGGGTGCCCTTCGATCGCCCCGTTCAGATCCACGACATGAAGCAGGCGGGCCCCCAGTCGCTCCCAGTGCAAAGCCATCGCCGGAGGATCATCCGAATAGGTGGTTTCTCGGCGCATGTCCCCCTGCCTGAGGCGCACACACCGGCCATCTTTCAGATCAATGGCAGGGATCACGATCATCTGCGGCTCATCCCTCTCCGACAATCACGTGTCTACTGACGGACTCTGGTCACGGACGACCAAACGGGAACTTTTGGACTATGTGTTCGGCCCCGTATCGTGCCAGCTCTCCAGCGGTCACGAAGACCCCGCCGCGCTGGAAAAAACCCGTGACATCCTCGATCAGCGGCCGCTGTTTTTCATAATAATTGGCCGACCACAAGGTCTCTCCGTCAGTCCCGACCAGCTTCACCTCGAACCCGACGACGGCTGGGTTGGCTCCCCACTTGCTTCCCACTCGTTCCCGATAGACCAGCACCCGTCCCAGCAAGGCGGCGTCTACTCCCAATCGACCGGCCACCTCACGGGCCGCTTGCTCCGGCGACGTCGTTCCTTTTCCAAGCGACCGTATCGCGGCCTTGGCGTCATCCGGCGACAGCACGCGCAGATCTGTCCGCTTCCGAAGCTGATCATACATTATGCCCGCGATCTGTTCAGGAACGAAATCAGGGACGGTCGTGGTTCGCAGATCCAGTTTTTCCGAAGAGGGTGGCGGGACCATCATCGAAATATCGGATCGCTTCGCGCCGCCCGGCACCGAAAATTCAGGCGAAGGAGAATCCAAAATTTGCGGGGTCTCCAGCCGCTTGAACGGCATGACGACCACCGTCTGAACGCGGTACTGCTCGATCGCCGGCGAGGCGGCCGTGGTCACTTTCGCCGGAGCGCAGCCAACCGACGCAACCGCAGCGGCCATGAGCAGCACCTGCAGGCCAGACGAGGTCTCCCTCATGACCATGCACCGAAGTTGCGCATCATGCGAAGGCCGACAGCCTGACTCTTCTCGGGATGAAACTGGCAGGCGACGATGTTGTCTCGCCAGATACCGGACACAAAATGGT
>JBOHOS010000095.1:0-6250 GCA_050731295.1 Nitrospiraceae bacterium
GTCCCAGATAGACCCGGTGTGTATCGGGTGCAAACACGACCATGAATTGAATCCCTCGCTCGCGGGTGATCTGATATGCGGCTTCAAATGTGGACCGAATTTTGCGCAAGCTGTCCATCTCCCGGGGGTTCAAAGCCAACTCATTCTCTTTCGCTACGAAATAGACCCGCTCCTGCCTTCCTTCCGCATCCTGCGCCACGACATAATGCTGTGCCAGATCGGCATTAGGAGTACAGGTGCGCGGCAGGCTAAAGAAAGTCCACAAGGCATTTCTGGTGAATGACCGTTGCCAGCGTGACTTGAGAAATTCGACGTCCTGCGACAACGTGGCAACCTGTTCATCATATTCATGCACGTTACGCAGGTCATTCCCCCCATAGAAAACCCAGACAATGGTTTTCGGATTCAGTTGAAGGGCATACCGATTCATTACGGCTAATTCCTGTTGAGGGCCGTACCCGGAGACCCCGAGGTTGGCGACGGTGCTTGTATGCAGTTGTCCTAGGAGGGATGTCATTAAGGCAGCGCTGGGAATCATCGGCGATTCAACGAATGAGTCCCCGATGACCGCAATATCGGCTGTGGCCAAATCCGAATCATTTCGGAAGCCGTTGTGATCGTAGACAAGGTCATATTGCAGAGGCGGATGCGGCGGTAGGCACAGAGCTTCGCCGACGTTCCCGCGCTCATAGTAACCTTTTAACTGGAGATGCGGTTGTCGAGCCCACAATAATTCAGTGTCCATGACGTCACCAGGTTTGCGCCATAGTTCTACCCCGGGGGTCGAGAAGACCAACCGATAGTCTATCCGCCCGAATATGGCCGGAAGCTCCAATACAAGCAGGCAAGAGATCGACGCGACCGTGGTGAGAATGAATCGCCTCAGGACCTCTTCCCGAGGCAGTTCCGAGAGCAGCGCGTACAGTCCCCATGTCAGAAAATAGGCGGCGACGAGACCCTCCGCGAGGTCACGGATATTGGATACGCCGGTGATCCAGAACACGCCCGAAGCACAAAGGAAAAGAACCACCGCCACTATTTTGTTGAGTGATAACTTCAAGACCCGCTACCTATTGTTTAGAGCCATATGGAATCAGGATAGTTGCCGAGTACCTTACCGCAATCAGAACATAGGGTACCTCAGTGAAACTCAATAGAGGATAGTGAAGAGTCCTGGTGTAGGAGAATTTCTGACATGTTTATCTTCGGCAGTCAACTGTCGGTAATACCGCTCTTTTTCTACGCTTCTATAATGCTCACGAGCGCATCTTACTCCAGTGTATCTCCTCCGGCACAAGCTGCCTAGCCCATTTCTAGCGCAGCAGCCAGATCATCGCTACACACACCAGGAAATTATTCAATGCATGCGCCAACATGCCGGGTAGTAGGCTCCCGGTTTTCTCGTACATCCAGGCCCATAGGATGCCGCTCCAGAGCACACTGGCAAATCCAAGAAGCCCATACCCGTGGGCGCTCGCAAAGATGGTCGCGCTCAAGACCGCCGACGTTCCCCAGCCGAATCTCCGGCGAAGTGAGCCGAAGAGCAGGCCCCGAAAAGTGATTTCCTCGAAAATGGGGGCAAAGACGACGAATTCGAGCAGGCTCACACCCAGCACGAGACGATCGCCCCATACGAGGTCCGCGTCAAACCATTCAGCCCAGTGAATGGTGAGATTCAGTTGCTCCGCCAACATCCCTAAAGCCCACTCACCCAGCAGGCCCCCGGCGGCGAGCGCCATGACCGCTACACTCAATCTGCGCCACCCTCCCGGAGCAAGACGCAACCCGAGGCCATCCGCAAATTCCAGACCGGCCGGTTGAAAGAGGTAGCGTTGGCTCATCACAAGCAAGGGCAGACTCGCCAACGGCACGGCGCTCAGCCTGATCCAGGGGTCATCGACATTCACGAACATGAATGCCAAGGCAATCACGAGGCCCAATGCGCCGCCACGTACGAGCACGGCCAACCCGATCCGGCCCGGCCACGGCGGTGGAATCCGCGCCGCTCCGACAAGGCAATGAGTCCCGTAGCTCCTGCTGACCATGTTGATGAAGAACAGCAAGCCGATAAGCCCCACTACAATCAGAAAGAGTTCGAGGGCGGTCAGAATCCGGATGCGCCACAGTAACTCTCCAGCGCGAGCAGCCAGCGAGGCGCGAGCGGCTGCGAGGAGATCATGATGGCCGGCCCGCTCAGCGAGCGCGATGGCCAACCGATCGTAAAACCAGCCCGCCGGCAAGGTCGTTGCCAGTTCAGCCTGCAAGTCGAGTTCATCCGTGGAATTCAGGGGCGGCCCCAAATAGGCGGCGCGGAGCAGACGTGCGAAGAAGGGAAATGGATCGGAGCGATGGACCCATGCTCGGGTCTTCTGATCGATCCGCTCCAGCCGGCCGGCTTCCGCCTCCAATACGGCGAGTTCGAGCTGGACTGAAGGCCGGTCCAACGACGCGGCTAACTCTTCATACCAGGTGATCGCTTGCGAGACTTCCTGGCCGCCGGTTTCCGCCGTGATGTCGTACAGCCATTGCTCCCACGCGGGCGCGCCGGCCAAAGCGGCCTCTAATTCCAACGTTCGCCCGACCATGAGCGCGAGAGCCCGGTCAGGGGACGGAATGCGGTCCACCGGCGCGATCGAGAGATGAAGCCAGACAATAAACAGCACGGAGCTCAGGAGCACCAGCGCCGACAACGCCGTGACAGCCGGCGAAAAATGATGATCGTAGACAGCCGATGGGGTCGGCTCCGGCTCATCCCGCGAGAGAGAAGAGGACTGCGGGTTGCTGATGAGATCGACCATTCCTCTTCATCCATAACGGGGAGGACGACAAGACCGCATAGCTAACAGCGCCAGCGATGGGGAGATAAGGAGGCCGGAGTATAGCATGGCTCTGCCGCCGGACAGGCAATCACGCGATCTTCGTCCGGTGGCATCACGCAGGCGGCGTCCGCTATAATGTTGATCCTTTGTATCCCGTTCGGCCGCGCGTGACAACAATCACCAATGCCTACACGATTTGCTGAGCTGTCACCTCCGTCCCGCATATTGCTTGGACCGGGCCCCAGCATGGTCCACTCCCGAGTGCTACGAGCCATGAGCGCTCCGCTCCTCGGTCACCTGGACCCGGAGTTCCTTTCGGCCATGGACGAGATCCAGCGCCTCCTCCGGTTCGTGTTTCAAACAGCCCATCCATTCACCATCGCCGTGTCGGGGACCGGCTCGGCGGGCATGGAAGCCGCGCTCATCAACCTGATCGAGCCTGGCGACACCGTCGTGGTCGGCATCAACGGCGTGTTCGGCTCCCGCATGGCGGCCATCGTGGAGCGATCAGGCGGGAAATGCCAGCGCATCGAAGCTCCGTGGGGACGGATCATCGAGCCGGATATGTTTGAAACCGTGTTGAAGCGTTCGGGGCCGGTGAAGGCAGTCGCGCTGGTTCAAGCCGAAACGTCAACCGGCGTGCTCCAGCCGATCGAGGAGATCGGCGTCCTCTGCAGACAATACAACGCTCTCTTTGTCGTGGATGCCGTTACTTCGCTCGGCGGGCTGCCGGTCGAGGTCGACCGTTGGGGAATCGACGTGTGCTATAGCGCCACGCAAAAATGTCTGAGCTGCCCGCCGGGATTGGCGCCTTTGACGTTGAGCGACCGCGCGATGGCCGCGATCCGGCGGAGAACCACGCCCTGCCAGAGCTGGTATTTCGATCTGTCGCTGATCGCCGACTATTGGGAGGAGTCAAAGAGAGCCTACCATCATACCGCGCCCATCTCGATGTTGTATGGACTTCGGGAAGCCCTTCGTCTGGTGCATGAAGAAGGTCTGGAGACGCGCTATATCCGGCACCGGCTCAACAGCCGAGCGCTTCTGGCCGGACTAGCCTCGCTCGGTTTGACGACGTTTGCTGAAGGACGCTCTTGCTTGCCCACCCTGAATTGTGCCACCGTGCCGCCCTCCGTCGACGAGGCGGCTGTTCGCACAACACTTTTGCGGGAGTATGGAATTGAAATCGGAGGAGGATTGGGTGCGCTCCAAGGCAAGGTCTGGCGTATCGGGCTGATGGGGGAATCCTCGTCCCGGGCCCATGTCTTGTCTCTCCTGAGCGCGCTCGAAGAGATCGGTCTTCGCGACGGCTGGATTGGGCAACCGGGGATTTCGTTGGAAGCGGCAGCGCAGGTTTACTGTCGCGGGGGACGGAAAAAGGAACGCCCATGAAACGAGTTTTCCTGTGGGGAACGGCATTTGTTTTATTGCTGATCGTTGCCGGAGTGGCCTATTTGGTGGTATCCGCCGCGTTACGAGATCCCGCGGATTACGTCGGTATCGAACCGGCAAAAGTCGCCGAGCACCTTCATGCGGTCATCGAAGCGAACCGGACGGTGTACGCAACTCACGTGGTGGAAAAGATGCAAGAGAAAGGCATCGTCCAGGCCGCCGAGCATTGGAAGCAAGAGGTCGCGCTTCCCCTGCCCGCCCAGTTCTTGATCGAAACCGGTCGAATAGCGGCGGAGAAAGGCAGCGGGGTCAAATACCGCTTGGTCAGCCTCTGGCCGATCTATGTCTGGAATGCCCCATCCACCGATTTCGAACGCAAAGGCTTGGAAGCTGTCAGCAAGGACCCAGACCAGCCGTACACGGGATTCGTGAAGAGCGGGCGATCCCGCTATTTTCAAGCCATCTATGCCGACATCGCCGTTTCACAGGCGTGTATCGACTGCCATAATGCCCACCCCAATAGCCCGCGACGCGACTTCAAGTTGAAAGACGTCATGGGAGGGATTGCGATTACAATCCCGATTGATTCCAAGTAAGCGGTTGAGGACCCAAGCACGAACCGATCCTTCTCTCGCCATGAAGAAACATCCGCTCAATAAGGTCATGGCGTTTCGGGGTGTTCGCGTGATCGATGGCCTCGGGCAGGCGCACGAACGCGCGACCGTTCTCCTCCATGGACCCCGCATCGCGGCGGTCGGTCCGGCGAGAGCCGTCTCCATTCCTCGAGGCGCCCGCCAGATTGATGCCCGAGGCCTGACCATCTTGCCCGGTCTTATCGACTGTCATGTTCATCTGTGCCTCAGCGGTGAGGCGGATGTCGTTCAGACGATTCGGGATGAAGATCCGGGCTATACCCTGCTGAAGGCCGCGCTGCATGCTCGCCGCACGTTGGAAGGCGGATTCACCACCGTGCGCGATCTGGGGTTTCGCGATCACTCCGTCTTTGCTCTCAAGCACGCGATCGAGGCGGGACTGACGCACGGACCGCGGGTTCTCGCCGCCGGCCTAGCCATCTGCATGACCGGCGGTCACGCCCGCTTCATCGGTCGCCAGGCGGACGGGCCCACCGAAATCGTGGGCGCCGTCCGCGAGCAGTTGGCCGCGGGCGCAGAGGTCATCAAATTCATCGCGTCAGGCGGCGTCCTGACGCCCGGCACCTCACCGGACTGCGCGCAACTGAGCATCGAGGAGCTGGCCGCGGGCATGACGGAAGCCCGGCGAGCCGGCCGCCGAGTGGCGGCTCACGCCCACGGCGCCGAAGGAATGAAAAATGCCGTCCGGGCCGGCGCCCATTCCATCGAACATGCCACGTTGATGGACGATGAAGCCGCCGCCATGATGCGCGACGCCGGCGTGTTCATGGTCCCCACGCTCTCGGCACTGGCAACCACAGCCGGCTGCGGCCTGTCGAACGGCATTCCGGAATCGGCCGTCGCGAAAGCCCGATCGATACGGCCTCGCCACGAAGCCAGTTTCAAAAAGGCGATTCGCATCGGAATCCCGATCGCTCTGGGCACGGATGCGGGAACGCCGTTCAATCATCACGGAGAGAACGCCCAGGAACTGGAACGCATGGTGAGCCTGGGGATGAGTCCCATGGAGGCCATTCGAGCCGCGACATCGGCAGCCGCCTCGCTGCTGGGAATCGAGCACACGGTGGGCACGATCGAGCCGGGAAAACAAGCCGATCTTCTGATCGTGGACGGCAACCCACTGAAGCGGATCAGTGTACTGCGGGATCGTGCGCGGATCACGGGAGTAATGCAGGGAGGAAGGTTCGTTTCAGGTCCCTTGGCGCAAGACTAGAAGCGATGGATTGTAAATCCACTGCTCTTGGCTTCATATTCGACGAAATAAAGAAGAGTAAATCGGCTCTGTGCGGATTGGAGTGGGTCAATGAGAGAGCGTCCTCTTCTCGAATCCCGCAGCCAGCTTGCGGTTTGGCCTGATTGGCCGGCTCTCGAATCTTGTCCAGCGAG
>JBOHOS010000096.1:0-1813 GCA_050731295.1 Nitrospiraceae bacterium
GGAGCCAGCTCGCCTTTCTCGTTGCGTTTGAGCTGCACCGCTGCCCAGGGCACTGGATGCAAATTGGTGCCGTCCTCGATCAGGATGACGACATACTCGATGCGTCCGGTGTGAGTGTCCATCAGCAGGTTTTCAAGCGTCCCAATCTTCTTCCCATGCATGTCCTTCACGGCCTTATGCAACAGCAGATTGTTACGCGAAGCTTCAAAACCGCCGATCGGAACCGGAAGAATCGCAAATTCTTTCGGAACCGCGCCGCCCTTTCCGGTCATGTCCAGTTGGCCGGGCTTTTCCTGCTGGGGAATGGCGAGGGCTCCTTCGCCGGCGCTCGGCCCTACCGACCGTGGCGATGACGGTGACAGGCCTGCGAGATACTTCAGCGTGGTGACCTTCCCCATATCGTCCACTTCGGCTTTCACTCGGTCTCCGGGCTTAAAATCACAGCGGCCGATCCGAAAGCCCGCGCCGCGAGCCGTCTCATCCTTTCGTTGCCCTTGCTCGATCTGGGTTTCACTCGCTTGCGGCGCCTGCTTCTGCGGCGACGCGCGCTCGCTGATCACGACATCGGACTTCTTTTCCTGAGACGTCGCGGCCGCCGCGCAGTCGAGGTTGGTATCTTGATTGACCAACAAACGCACCTGCTCGCTCGTGTCGTCTTTTTTGATCGTGAAATTGTGCCCGTCGATTTTCAGCACTTCTCCTTCCACGAAATACTGCGCGCCGCCCAAGGTCATCTGACGGCTCTCTTCGGGAGAATGCATCTGGGCGGGGTCCGGCTGCTTGCGCGTATCTTCGATATCCTTGACCGTTCCGGGTTCGGGTACCCCCATCGCGTTTCCTTGGGGACCCAGTTGCTTCTCTGTTCTTTCTTGAGGCGACATCTCGCCCGCGGAGGCTATCGAAGCGGTCCCTATACAAACCACACCGATCAGTCCTAGGTTCAGCAGTACCGTACGCATCTTCATTAGCGCACCTCCTTTTCAAATATTGACCTGCTCTTCTCCATTAGGTAGGCTCAATGCATGAGGAATGCTGAATGTCTTCTTTGGAGCAACCCGCTCGATCGAATCAACGAAATTGGGCGCTCCTCCTTAAAAAGCCTTATCTGCCGCTTCACCAGCCTGGGTTTTATACAACCTCATTCTTTTATCTTACGATACTCAGAATGAGAAAGATGACGGGTCCAGGACTTACGAAGTATGCCTTGCGCATGCTGGACTTACGAAACACCCCGCACGTCGAGCCGGCGCGACAACTAAATGAGCCGATAATGAGCCGAGCGTCTGTTCTTGGGACTCGGAATAACTCCGACTTAGTTGAACGTAAGGCTATGGCTGATGTAATCGACAGGCTCTAGAAGGATAGAATTCTTAGAGCAACGTCATATCCAAATGCACTTTGAAACTGAAAGGAAAAAGCGGAAAGGAGTGTGCACCATGAAACTCTTTCGAATTATCGCAGGCGGGACATTGGCCATCGGGTTTTTCGCCGGTCTCGTTCTCGCCAATCCGTCTATGCTTCCGAATCATCCGGGGTATCCGGCCGGCGGAGAGTTTGCCAATGACCCAGGGCAAAAAAACCAGACCGGCGAAACCGCTTTGCGGGAATCGGCGGCCAGTGAGGATAGGCATTCCGTCCAGAATCTCAAAGATAGCAGTAACGAGAGGCTTCTAGAGACGCAAGGCGCCGGCCGGCTGCCCAAGGTCGAGGGCCCTCAAATCACGATTGAGCCCCCGGTTAAAGAGGGTACCCGGATTGAACCGAGCAGACGTATGCCCGATCAGTGAAGGTATCGCGCTCCTTCCCATTTCTA
>JBOHOS010000097.1:0-13114 GCA_050731295.1 Nitrospiraceae bacterium
GGGGGCGACCGTGCGGGCATATGGGGTGACTCCGCCAGGCAAGGCGCGAGCCGCCATCATCGTCGTGCAGGAGTGGTGGGGACTCAATGAGCATATCAAGGACATCGCGCGCCGGTACGCACGAGAAGGCTATGTGGCCATTGCCCCCGACCTGTATTCACGCCTGGGAAACAAGGTGACGGCAGACTCGACGGAAGCCGGCACACTGATGAACAGTCTGCAACAAAGGGACGGGCTCAAGGATTTGAACGCGACAGTCGCCTATCTGCAAACGGTTCCGGAGGTGGACGCGACGCGCATCGGCGTCACGGGGTTCTGCATGGGCGGATCATATGCGCTCATGTTGCCGTGCACCAATCAGGCGATTAAAGCAGCCGTCCCGTTCTATGGCTGGATTCCCAATCCCGATACTCCCCTTCAGACGCTAGCCTGCCCGATTCTCTATATCTATGGAGAAGAGGACGGATTTATTACGAAGGCAGAAGTCCAGCGTCTGGCCAACGCCCTCAAGAAGTACAACAAAGCTGGGGAAATCAAGACATACCCCGGCGCGTCTCATGCCTTTTTTAACGACACGCGGAAAGAGGTGTACAGGCCCGCTGAAGCCAAAGATGCGTGGGGCCGGGCCGTCTCATTCTTTAAACAACGCTTAAATCCCTAGATGGGATCGTACCGCATGGCACGCCGAACGGCGGAAGAATTACAAGGCGCCGCGCTCAGCTTGGTCTACATCGCCGGGAATGTCGTCGACGCCGAGAAAGCCGAGCGCTTGCTGACCGAGTTGAACATGGACTACGTGCTGAAGCTCGAACCGTTCACGACGACGTCGGTCTTGGGCGGGGAGTATGTCGGCCTGTTCGTCTATGTGCCGACTGTTGCGCATGACCGCTGCCGCGAGGCTCTGGAAACCAATGGTCTCGCCGATACGATCGAGCGGCAAGGGAACGAACACGTGGAGAGTATCTATGGCGCTTGATGCTGAACAGGGACAGCGGATGCTTCAATTGTTGACGTCACGGTATAACGACCGGCATTGGCGAAAAAAAATTGAAAAGACCCTCAGCCTTCCCGCGAGCGGAGTAGGTGATGAACTGCAACGGCAGATCTTTCTTTATCTGAAGCATGGGCTCAAGGCCTACAAGTCGCGCCGCGCAGACCCCGATTCGTGGATCGTGGGTGGGTATGCCACCCAGGAAGTGATCGCACGCGCCAAGTTTGATCCCACGGAGGTCGCCCCGTCTCTGACGAAGGATGCTCTGAAGAGCTTGGGCGTCGATCCCGGTGCGGAAGTAGACGAAGCATGGTGGGACGACATGTTGGTCGCCTGGTTTGAAGAACCCGGGCAGGAAGAGCCAGGCGCTGACGAGGAGACGTCTACCAAGGACGTTGAAGCGGACTCCAAAAAGGCCGAAGCCTGATATCCCCCTGTTCTGCCGTCAATGCCGGAGCGCAACCGTCATCGATTAAAAGAGGTCCATCTGAGTGGATTGGTTCTGTGGCGCGTGGTGTTCGGCCGGAGCAGCTAAGCCCGCGGAAGGCGGCGTGTTTAACTGGTCGAGATAGGCTTTCAGTTTTTTAAAGTCTTCCTCCAGTGGCTCCCGCAGATTTCCTTGATGCAGGGCGGCCGCGGGGTGGAGAAGGGGGAAGAGGACGAACTTTTCTCGACGGATGGCCTGCCCCCGCACTTTGGTGATTCCCACGTTCTTTTCGAGCAACGTTCTGGTGGCCCAATTGCCGAGTGTGCAGACGAGCTTCGGCTGAATCAGGTCGATCTGCTCTAAAAGAAACGGCTTGCAAGTCTCCACTTCATCCGGTTCCGGATCGCGATTGTTCGGCGGTCGGCACTTGATCACATTCGCAATGTAAATTTCGGACCGTGAGAGTCCCGCCGACTGAAGGAGTTCGTTGAGCAACTTCCCCGCTGCGCCGACAAACGGCTCTCCTTGCTTGTCTTCATAAAAGCCCGGCGCCTCGCCCACAAACATGATACTGGCGTTCGGATTTCCGACTCCGAAGACCACTTGGCTTCGACCGAGTGCGGCCAACTTGCAGCGCTGACAATTGTGGAGTGATTGGCTGAGTTCTTGGAGAGTCATGAGGTTCGCCACAGCCGCTCGTCAAGGAAAGATCGACGCGCATCTTATGCCTCGACTTCTCGCTTGTCAACCGACGAAGGATTCTAGAAATCGAGAGGAACGTAAGGCGAGCCGAGAACCGGCTGGCCGTGGATACCGCACTGAAAGGCGGGGGGATCGATCACGGTGTTCTAGTCTTGAATCTTCTGCAGTTCCGGAGGGCGCGTGATGATCCGGAGCCGAATGTCCTCGCCGACCGTCATGTGAAGCATGTCGGTGCTCAGGCTCGATTCGGTGACCGTCGCATCCGTCGGGGTAAAAACCACCTCTCCGCCGCATCGTTTCACCAGATAAAACAGCAAGGTGGCCGTGAGAGGCTCCAGTTCTTCGTCTTTCACCTGCTCGCTGTAATTGCGTATGCGCTTCATGTCTCGCCTATCAAGAGGTTACAGATGTGGACCGAAAAACGGTATCGGTTGAGCCGTCATGGCAGCGAACGCGACCACGGACGTCCCGGGTGTGGAAGCAAGCTTCGCAGAGATGATACCCGCCGTGCTTGGATGTATAGAAGACCTCCAGATTCTTGACCCCGCAATCAAAACACGCCGGGGGCGTGATAGCGGGCGCCGACAAAGAAGAGATGTGAATGTCGTTTAGTTCTTGGCGCAGGCGCACAACCGAGGCGCGCACATCCAGCAGGAGGTGTCGCACGGAGTCGTCGGCCGTAGAGAAAACCTCATCGAACAGCGCGAGCTGCTGCTCAAACAAATGGGTGTGTGCAGCGGATTCTGCGGGGGAGTTGGCAAAAGGCATCGAGGTCATTGTCTTCATCCTTTCAGTCGTATCGGCGGTAGTGTGCGCGACTCGTTTCATCGTCGTTCATCGAGGACGTATCATCGCGTGACCGAACATGAAGCGCAATTGGACTTATGTCATAGGACTTTAGTCGATCTTGATTCCATATGGTATAGATACGTAGACTCGGCTCTCAGCTATAAGGACTGCGAAATGTGAGTTCATTTATCCTTAAGGAGGGCGCCGTGAGTATCGTGCATGCCAACACCGATTCTCTCGCTCGGCGTGTTGCCGAGGGATTGAGGAAGATCAGCACAGCCATTCGAAGCCGAGCGTGGAAGGAAGCGGGTAAGCGACGGATGACGCCGTTACAAGCGCAGACGCTCGCAGTCCTGCGCATGCAGCCGGAGCAGGCGGCGAGGATCTCGATTCTTGCCGATGAGCTGGCGGTATCGCTTCCGACCGTGTCGGATATGGTGCGGACCTTGGAGAAAAAGGGATTAATTCAGAAAAGCCGGTCCCAACAGGACGCTCGAATTGTCACGGTTCGACTGTCCGCCAAGGGTAAGCGGATCGCCGGAGAGCGACAAGACTTTTTGGCCGATGTCGCGGGTCGGCTTGCGGTGTCCGAACAGGAGGCCATGCTACAGGTCTTGATGAAGATGATCCAGACGCTTCACGCGCGCGGCGACATTCGGACCGCCCGGATGTGTGTGACCTGTCGGTTCTTCCGGCCGAACGCATTTCAAAACCCGAAACGGCCGCACCATTGTGACTTCTTCAAAGAATCGTTCGGCAATCGACTCCTTCGGATCGAGTGTCCGGCGCATGAACCTGCGCCCAAAGCGGATGCAAATCAGAAGTGGAAAATATTCACGATTTCCAGAATGTGACCCCCATCGTGTTGTCTCCGGGGCTGCCATTCTCCATAGAAACGCACAACATCGAGGCATCACGATTGTTTCATCTGTGCAGAGCGTGGCAGACGCCGGGTTTCTTCACATGTCACAATGTTTGGATCCGTATTCATCGTCTGGATCTCATGGCCTGTACGACCCTCTCATCCGTAGGGCTACGAATACCCCCTCTTCAGCATACTGGTGGCCGGTGTCGGATCGGTCTAAAGTGCGGAGCTTCACGATCTAGCCGATCTTTCGGCATGCCCCTGTAACGATATGGCACCTTTCATCAAGAACTGCTTGCCGAACGGTGCGGCGTCAGTCACCGCTCACGGAAGTGTCCTTGAACGGGATACCGGCCTCACCTGTCTGCTTATTCTCGCCCGTTTCTTCGGTGTGCCGGCGGATGGGAATCAGCTTCGGCATCAATTCAGTGAATCGGGAAAGATCTTCTCAGAGACCGATCTCTTACGGGCCGCCAAACATTTGGGCCTAAAGGCCGGCCTCCTAAAGTCGGATTGGTCGCGCCTCCCCGCTATCCCATTGCCGGCTCTGGCTCTGCGAACGGATGGGCGCTACGTCGTCCTGGCCAAGGCGGAGGGAGACAAAGTTTTAGTGCAAGATCCCATCGAAGGCCGGCCGCTGGTGCTGGGGCGCGCGGATTTTCAAGCTCTCTGGACGGGCCGATTGATGCTCTTCACCAAGCGTGCACATCTTCGCTCGCACAGCCCGGCGTTCGACTTCACCTGGTTTATTCCCGCCATCATCAAGTACCGGCGACTGCTCGGCGAAGTGCTCCTGAGTTCATTTTTTCTACAGGTCTTCGCGCTGCTGACCCCGCTGTTTACGCAAGTGATCATCGATAAGGTCCTGGTCCATAAAGGCTTCACAACCCTGCATGTGCTGGCGGTCGGGATGGTTGGGCTCGCGGTGTGTGAGTCAATCCTGGGCGGATTGCGGACGTACTTGTTCTCCCACACATCGAATCGCATTGACGTCGCGTTGGGCGCGCAATTGTTCCGACACATCCTGGGTCTGCCGTTGGCGTACTTTGAAGCGCGTCGAGTCGGCGATACGGTGGCGCGGGTTCGGGAGCTCGAAACGATTCGTCAGTTTCTGACAGGCTCTTCCGTGACCGTGATGCTGGACTTGTTCTTCGCAGTTGTCTTTTTGGCGGTGATGATGCTGTACAGCCCCCTGCTGACGTTAGTGGTGATTGGCTCGATCCCGCTGTATGCGTGTCTCTCAATCGTCGTGACTCCAATCATTCGTGCGAGGCTCAGCGACAAGTTTAATCGAGGCGCCGACAACCAAGCCTTCTTGGTTGAATCGATCACAGGAATTCAGACGGTGAAAGCCATGGCCGTAGAGCCTCCGCTCCAGCGCAAATGGGAGGAGCAGCTGGCAGGGTATGTGACCGCCGGGTTTCGGGCCACCAGTCTTATCACGATGACCAGCCAAGCCGCATCCTTCATTCAGAAAATCACGACCATCGCGGTGCTGTGGCTCGGCGCGCACCTGGTCATCAGCGGCGACCTCAGTATCGGGCAATTGATCGCTTTCAATATGCTGGCGGCGCAGGTCACAGCTCCGCTCTTGCGCATTATCAACCTTTGGCAAGAGCTTCAACAGGTCGGCATTTCTATGCAGCGTCTGGGCGATGTCCTGAATGTTCCCGGTGAACCGTCGTACAATCCGAGCCGCACCACGCTCCCCACTTTATCGGGCCACGTGGTCTTCGATGGTGTCACGTTTCGCTATCGTCACGAGAGCCGGGAAGTGTTGCGCACGGTCTCATTTGCAGTGTTACCAGGGACGGTGATCGGTATTGTCGGCCGGTCCGGATCCGGCAAGAGCACCATCGCTAAGCTGATCCAGCGGCTCTACGTGCCCGAACGCGGGCGTGTGCTGATCGATGGCATCGATGTGGCTCAAGTGGACCCGGCATGGCTTCGCCGGCAGGTCGGGGTCGTGTTGCAGGAGAATTTCTTGTTTCATGGATCCGTTCGGGAGAACATCGCGCTGGCCGACCCGGGTCTCTCTATGGAACAGGTCATCCAAGCCGCGAGGCTCGCCGGCGCGCATGACTTCATCCTCGAGCTGCCGGAGGGATACGACACACGGGTCGGGGAGCACGGGTGTTCGTTGTCCGGCGGGCAGCGACAGCGGATCGCGATTGCCCGGGCCCTGGTCGGCAATCCTCGCATCCTGATCTTTGATGAAGCCACAAGCGCGCTGGACTACGAATCCGAATCGGTTATTCAACGGAATCTATCGCAGATCTGTCAGGGGCGGACGGTCTTCATTATCGCGCATCGGCTGAGCACTGTCCGTGTGGCCGATCGGATTTTCGCCATCGAGAAAGGCGAGATTGTCGAAGAAGGAAGTCACGACGAGTTGATGAAACGGAACGGCTATTACGCCCGCTTGTCCGCGTTGCAAAACGGTCTTGATGCTTCCACGGCGGAGCGCCAAACACGGATAGATGAAGCCGGTGAAATCGATGCCGTCATGGCTCTAGGCGGAACGTCGAGAGGCTGATCAAGGATGGCCTGGTTGCGGATCGGAACACATTACGCTGCTTGGCGAGCGGCCTGGCGCGCACAAGCCTGCCATCCGGCAGGTCTGCCGCCGAATGGGCGGGCCGTCGAATTTTGCCCGGCCGCCTTGGAAATTCAGGAGGCTCCGCCCTCTCCCATCGGGCGAGCGATCAGTTTTGCCATCATCGCGGCGTGTCTGTTCGGCGTCATATGGGCCACCTTCAGCCGCGTTGATATGGTCGCGGTGGCGCAAGGCAAGATCATTGTCAACGGGCATACCAAGATCATCCAGCCCCTGGATGGCGGGGTTATTAAAGCGATTCATGTGCGGGATGGGCAGCAGGTCAAAAAAGGCGATGTGCTCATTGAACTGGACCCGACGGTCATCGGCGCTGATCGCGATCGGTATGCGAATGAATACCGCTCGGCAATGGTTGAAGCGGCGCGGCTTCGAGCGCTCATTGCCGGAACCCCGGCCTTCGACGTCCAGCCGGACGCAGATCCTCGATTCGTCGCGCTCCAGCAACAGATGCTGCGCGATCAATTGGCGGAGTACGAGGCAAGAGTCCAGGCGGCGAGCCATTTGGTCGAGCAACGTAAAGCGGCGCTTGAAATGACGAAGGAAAACCTCTCGAGATTGGAGGCGACCGTCCCCTTCGAGGTGGAGCGGGCGGAAGCATATAAGAAGCTGCTCAAAGATCAATTCGTCTCCAAAATTGACTACCTGCAGGTCGAGCAGCAGCGCATCGACAAGGCGCAAGAGCTGGCAGGGCAGAAACAGAGATTGATCCAGGACCGGGCGGCTCTGGCCGAGGCGGAGAACGGTTATGGAGCTTTGATTTCAGAATTCCAACACGCGCGCCAAGCCGAATTGGCGACGGTAGAAACTAAAGCGACTTCTCTGGCGCAGGAAGTCATCAAGGCGGAACAACGGACGGAGTTTCAGATGCTCGTCTCACCGATCGATGGCGTGGTCCAGCAGTTGGCGGTGCACACGGTGGGCGGAGTGGTGACGCCGGCGCAACAATTAATGCTGCTGGTGCCGCGGGGCTCGACGCTCGATGTTGAAGCCTGGGTCGAGAATAAAGACATCGGGTTTGTCATGGCAGGTCAGCCGGTCGAGATCAAGATCGACACGTTTCCTTTTACCCTGTACGGGACGATCGCCGGACAAGTCGCCAGCGTCTCGGATGACGCCATTCCCCAGGAAAAGGTCGGGCTGGTCTATGCCGCCCGCGTCAGCATGGCGCAATCGACGATGCGGGTCGAAGACAAGCAAGTGCATTTGTCGCCGGGCATGGCCGTCTCGGTGGAAATCAAAACCGGCACGCGCCGAGCGATCGAATATTTTCTGAGTCCTCTGCTGAAGTCCGTCAAGGAAAGCATTCGAGAACGATAACCGTTTGCATAGACGCAACAGTTGAACGGCGGACGAACGGCGGGTAGCATGGCCGCTCGCTGTTTCGACGGCGCCGACGATCCATCCACCACGTGGATGCCCCACATGGAATCCCCAGTCCATACCCCGCCTGAGCATGACATAGATGTCCGACATCGGAGACGCCTGTTCGATGGACCGGTAGACATCCGGTCCGTGGCGTTGACGGGCCTTTTCGTCCTCGCGTGCTTGTATACGCTCTCTTGGGGACGAGGCATCTTCCTTCCCATGGTATTGGCGATCCTGCTGAGCTTCTTGCTGTCGCCCATTACGCGGCTGTTACGCACACTGTATATTCCGGAACCGGTGGGAGCGGCGCTTCTGTTGTTGACGCTGACGCTCATCGTCGGGTACGGCGTCTACCGGTTTTCAGAGCCTGCGCAGCGGTATATGGCGGAAGCCCCGCGCGCGTTCCGGCAGGTCGAATACAAGCTACGCGCGATTAAAAAACCCATGGAGGAGGTCAACAAGGCAACGGAGCTCCTGGGAAAAATCGCGAGCGTCGACAATTCCAAGAAAAAGCAAGAGGTGGAGCTGAAGGCTCCATCGTGGAGCGAAGCCCTGGTCGGAGTGACGGGCGAGGTTGTTGCCGGGTTCGCCGTCACCATCGTGCTCTTATATTTCTTTCTGGCCTCCGGAGATCTCTTTCTGCAAAAGCTGGTCAAGGTCTTGCCTCGACTGGAAGACAAGAAACGAGCCGTCGAGATCGTGCGGGAAATCCGCGAGCATGTTTCTACGTATCTCTTGACCGTGAGCGGCATCAACGCGTGCGTCGGCATCGTGATCGGGTTCACCATGTATCTTCTGGGGATGCCGAATCCTGCGCTGTGGGGAGTGATGGCCGGGTTTCTGACATTCATTCCATACCTGGGTCCGCTCGTGGGCGTCGGCGTGGTCACAATTATCGCGGCTCTGACTTTTGAAGAACTGGGATGGATTCTGCTGGTCGGCGGGACCTATTGGGGAATTGCGACGCTCGAAGGCACGTTTATCAACCCGATGGTAGTGGGCCGCCGACTCACGCTGAATCCGGTCGTGCTGCTCTTTGGCCTCTTCCTCTGGGGTTGGATCTGGGGCATAGGCGGAGCACTCATTGCCGTTCCCCTGATGGCGGTGATCAAGATCTGTTGCGACCATATTGAATCGTTAACCCCGCTCGGCGAGTTCATGGGGCGGTAAGTCAGCCGCTATTTGAATTGGCCACCCGGAATAGGTCAATACCCGGAGCGTGAGCCAATACACGCTCATGAGGGACTGGACGCCGGATACAGCTCGGACCCAGCCCGTGGGGCGAATCGAATACTCGCGAGGGTGTAAGCGAGAGAGCCAGTTCCCCGACGTTGCGATCCGCCATCCGATGTGAAGAGAAAGATGTCCAACCAGCGCTTGTAGGGCAAGGACCTCAGAGGGCGAAGGCGCACAGCTACCGGGCTGGTCAGTGGAAGTAGGACTTGGGCGAAAGCGTCTTTTTTGGCACGTACTCTCTCTGAGAAGTGGGGATGGACACGTTATCCGGTTGGTACAGACACTTCGTTCTCGTGGGCGGACATATCTGCAACTTCGTGTTGCTGTGGTGAGAAAGAAATCAGATCAGGCTTGTCGTTGCGGCGTCGTGGATCGCACGCGGCCAGGGGTACAAACCTTGCAGCCGAATGAAAATAAATCGTGCGATGGGCGCGCGTGAAACTTTGGTCAAATCGAAAAGGAGGTCACGATGATGAAGCAAGCGTTGCTGTTAGCAGGATTGATGTGTGTAGGTCTCGCACCTGCCTATGCGGCAGACATCGAGCTGAAGGCTGTGGACAAGAGTTGTTGGATCCAGATCTTCGAGGACAACGACTTTGATCAGAATGATCCGCATGTCAAAATCCAAGGTCCTGCGCAGATGGCGACCCTCAAAGAATTCAGCGGACGAAATTGGAGCGACGAAATTCAAAGCGTCATCGTCGGTCCCAATGCGGTGGTGAAAGCCTATCCAGACAGGGACTTCAAGGGAACCGAGCTGGTGTTGGCCCCGAATCAGCGTGTCGCGAAACTGAAAGACCTGAATATGGGCGATGAAATCGAGTCGATGAAAATCGCTTGCGGGGCATAACACATCCTCGGAGCAGGAGCGGATCGCCTCGAAGCACCGGTTCATGATGCAGAATGATGGGGAGGGAACAGGCCTTGTTCCGGCCTGTTTCTTCCCTGGAAGCGCGGCATGCCCTGTGAGCGCAAGCGCTTCTGCGCGACAGAACCTCGCAATAAGCCTCGATGGTTTCACTGCGGCGTTTCCGTGTTTGCAAAAAGGACGGCAAGATTAAACTGAGCCTGCCTGTCCCCGGGCGAGCGCTGCAAAGCGTTATCCCATTGTTCCGCCTCATGGTACAGCCGGCCTAGATTGATAAGCGCGTCCGCCCTGTCTGGATCAAGCTTCAGCGCTTCGCGATAGGCTTCGCGGGCTTCTTCCGGCGAATGAGCTTCCAGTTCCAATGCCACATCGATCCATTGCTGCGCCGTTCGACCGGTGCGAATGATGCGCTTCGCTGAACACGAAAACCTGATCTCCTTTGCCAGTACCCGAGGTTCAAAAGTTGAACAGAAACTGTCCCGAATCTGGCTGCCCATCCCACACGACCGCGCGCCGGTCGTCGGCATAGATCGTCAGATTCCAGTTCTTGATTCGTAGGCAGTTGGCGTTTCAGTGACCTGAGGATTCGGCGCACGCGCGAGGCGGGAATTTTGGCCGCCAGCAGGGTTTTCGTCGTCTTCAGGAGGCGTAGATCCTGGAAAGGATAGTGCAACACCCGCCCGCGCGTGGAGAGGGGGAATCTGGGGGTCGTTACTTTACGGAGTTGATGCGTATGGTGAAAAAGAGCGGCCTACTGCTCTCAGGCAGCGTCAGTGGACGTCGCAGCAACCATCGCCCTTCAGGCTGTTCAATGGCTGCGGTGAAGCTTCGAAGTTCTCCCGTCTGCTCGTTGAAGAGGATGGGCATGTCCGTCTTCCGCCATTGGCGGTAGCTCTTGAGTTTTCGCCAGTGCCTTGCGAATCCCATCTGAGGCCCTCCTGCCGGGACGAGGTGGATGGATGAATGAATAAGAGGTCGCGTTACAAAAATCAGTATAGCGCGCGTCTTCAGTTCCGCAACTGAGGTCGCGGTGGGTGAGTAATCCTTGAGGCGGAGCGCTGCTGGTAGGAAAATTTTGCCGACACGATCGAGAGCGGCCGGTGAGATCCGGCCTGCAACCAGGCGGCAAGGTCGAGGCGAAATAGCGAGTGAGAAGTACCTGAAGATTACGCGGCGGTTAGCCGGAAGACGGTAGGCTCAAGGTATTGAATCCAAACTGTTTACGACTGCCCGAGTGAGGCCCATATTCGTCGGGTGTATTAACGTGACACATATCCGACGAAGACACTTTATGATAACCGGCCGGCCGAAATCCCCAGACCGTCGCCAGCGCTTGGCAGGCTAAGGTCATGAAAGCGCCGTCTTTTTCGTGATCCGTGGGGGAGTACGACGCTTGTGCATTCCATTCAACATCCCCCGTTTTGACATCCACGCCTCGGATTATGATCGATGTTGAATGAAGCGTGGTCGGGTCGCCAGGACGCGCAGCACCTTGCGGGGTTGGCGTGGCCATGCGAGACGCGTCGACAAAGACGAGCGTATCGACACCGATCGATCGGGCGGCTTGCAGCAGCGACTTTTCATCTTGTGACAGAGTTGAGTCGGGGGCACGCTCAGCCAACGCCTGTTGCAATTTTTGCCGATCGATGATGGTAAGGCCTCGTTTTTGCAGCCATGCCGCGACCGCGCTCTGCGCCTCGGCATGTTCGGTTCCCCAAACCATCAACCGCTCCGGCTGTTTTGGAAGTGACCGGTATGATCCGGTGGTGACGGGATAGATGGGGCTTGTACAGGCCGTGAGGTACATCAATATTCCGAGTCCGATCAGAAACCGGCAATTTTGCATCAAGTCCATTCTCTGTTCGGGTGCATTGGGTTTCAGTCAGACGCGCGATCCTCTGACTGGACTTGAGAATAGCAGGATGATAATGGAAACGACCGTCCGTCACAAGTAGTCAACTGATCGAGCAAGCTTGGCTCCTTTTCCGACTTGTCAGCTTCTCGCCTGCATAGGCCTCTCCTGGGAGGGGGACATAGATTCCGGCCATGTCTGATAGTGAAGATGTCTGAGAGCGTGTAAGAATCATGGCGTGACCTTTACAATGGAGGAGACTATGAAACCAATACTTCAGGCGCTGACCTACGCGGCAATTGCCGCGTCTCTTGTCGGCTGTGGAATGAACTCCGGCAAGACGCGAACTTCAAGTACATCTTCTGATACGCCGAGAGTCACGACGTCGGAGGAAAAAGTCGCCGTCAATGATGAGACACGGATGCGGACGGTCGACCGAACCCTCATGCATTCGACCACTGAAGACATGGCGACCGCATCGGCTGTGAAAAAACGGATCACCGACGATCAAACCATCAATCCGAATCGCATCACAGTCCAGGCTGACCGAGGGACGGTCTATCTCAACGGATCGGTCGACTCCAGGGATCAGAAAACTCGCGCCGAACAACAGGCCGCGCAAGTGGCCGGCGTGTCCAGCGTGGTAAATCGCTTACACATCGGCGACGAGCGAAGCGCGATACGAGAGGAGGGACGGGCTTGCACGTTCGTGTCCGTCATTCCGGCGACGAGAACGGAGAGCAGCTTCGGTGCCGTCGAGGTCCGCGTGTTTGATGACATTCATTCTCCGCTCTATAGGAGAACGCGAGACCAGGCATACGAATCCAGGGATCGAGCCTATTATGAAGAGCGCCGTCGCGGAATTGAAGGTCGCCCAGACCTTTCTGAGATCACCCCCAGCGTCCCTGTCCTACCGGGTGAGGCCACTCCATCCGGAGCCGGGCCTACGGGAGGAACCATGCAATCTACGGCCGCGCAGCAAGGCGGGACGCTTGAGCAGAACTATCGGGGCGACGACGATACCCGGCTGGATACAGATCGACGCCGTTCTTCATCTGAGAGAACGGTGGATGCGCCCAGGACGCGCGCCTACGATGAGCGCAGATTATCATCCGAGGAAAGATCTCGTCTGTATAACGAAGAGGCTCGTCTGTCCGATCGCCGCGGCGACCTGATCTGGAGCGGGTGGTTGAAGAACGGTGAAAAGCGAAATATAGCCAGCGAGCGCGGGCCGATTCGCTACGACTACCGGTATTCGGCCGACGATCGATTCCATGATAATAAAGGCGCCTGGTGCAACGACGGCAATCGGGTCATTGTGCCGTAACTGAACCTTTGGACGGGTCGTGCAGGAGCCGGTGAATGCCGGCTCCTGCACACGTTTCTTCCCTCGCTCATTCAC
>JBOHOS010000098.1:0-10869 GCA_050731295.1 Nitrospiraceae bacterium
CATTCTGGCCGCTTCGGGGAACTCTCGGTCGAAGCAGATGATGGAGCCGACCTGGACGGAGCCCGCCGGGGTGTCGAGGGACGCGACGGGAAACTCGTTGCCGGATGTGCAGGCGTTGTCGGGAGGATCCCAGGGGCACAAATGCACCTTGGCGTACGTGAGGATCTCCTCGCCCCGGTGATCGAACAGCGTGAAGGTGTTACGAGGCGCCGCGGGCCATTGTTCGAGGTAAGTGATTCCGATGGCCATTCCGAGTTCGCCAGCAAGGCGCCGAAAGTGCTGAACAAAAGGTTCGTCGCGGGCCACAGCCAGGGAGAGCCAAGCCTCCCGATCGCCAGGCTTCTCGGGATCGAACGGCTGGTACCCGATGCTCCACATCTCCGGGAAGAGCGCGACGTCTGCACCGGCGGAGGCAGCGCGGCGGCAGAACCGGTCACCCTTTCGGAGGTTGGCATCGACGTCGCGCCGGAACGACGCCAGCTGGAGGAGGGCGATCCTGAGCATCCGCATCGTTTCCCCTCGGTGGCCGTGTGCAGACCAAACGCGAGAACTAATAGGATCGGAAATTTGTTATCAATATAAAACTGCAAAGACAACAGAGTGTCGATCACTTTATTCAGTATGCGGCGTAAAGGTTTGGGGATCGAATCCCACACGGGTTTCCTATAAAGGAACCGTTTTAATTAAGCGATCACTAATCAGGCGACAGATAGAGTCAAGCATGAGCATTGACTTATTACAGGTTCCAGAATCTGCGTTGCCTTGAGACATTCCCGAAACCGCTATTTCACCTTGAACCGTTCTAAATATTTGTTCAATGTCTTCGTTTCGCGCCGACGTAGCGTCACGCCGATATGAAGTTGTTCCAGATACTGCGCCAGCGTCTTTCCGCCAAGATCGATCTTTCGTTCCTCGAAGAACCGCCGCACGTCGTGTTCGAGCTCGGGCGTGACCAGCCCGACGATGCCGCCGCACATGCGGCGCAGGCCGCTCTTCGGAAACAAGCGGTCCATGGTGTCCCAATTCTGTTTGACGAACTCCCAGGCGCGCTCCCGTCCGTAGACGCTCCCTAACAGCGCGCTGACCAGGAACGGGGCGTCCTGCGTCCGGATGTCGCCGTTGATCGTGCGTGCGAGAGTCTGGTCGATAAGCGGCGCGGGCCGAAATGTGGTCAAGGAATAGAGATAACGGCGCTCCTCTTGCGGCGTGGCCGCCGAACGAAACTTCTGAAAGAATTCGTCGTAGCGTCGCTGATCGCCGGTAAACGCTTGGATCGCGATGATCGCCGGCATAAGATTAGGATCGAGACCCGGTGTGCCGCTTACAGCGCCGTCGCGCAGATGTTCAACATATAGCTCGGCGACGCGGGCCTGAATTTGCGGATCGTTGCCCATCACCCCGAGGGCACGGATCAGATCGGCTCGAAGCTGTTTGGTCAGCTCGCTCTCTCCCGCTAGTGGCTCCCATCCTAGCGCGGTCGCGGCCGGTCCAACGCGATCACGCACCAAGGCTTCCAGCTTCGGCCGATCGGCCGGCGTAATGATCCGGTGCAACGCATGAAAGGAATCGAGGAGGGTCGCCCACACATTCTTGTCCCGCTCGGCGCGAAAGTTCGCCGTGAGTTCGAGATAATCGGCGAGGGGCATGACCCCGGCCACCGTCGCCGCCCAGGCATCGTTCACCAGATTAAATCGATCGATTGGCGTCAAATCGGACAGGTGTGCCACCAGCCGCGCCAGCAGGTCTGGCGCATAGCGGACACGATAGAAGCCATGGCCGCCTTCATTCAGCAAGACCGACTCGAAGTCCTTCGGGAGAGCAATCTGCGTGTCCTTGTCCGTCAAGAGGACCCGCCTGGACTCGGTCTTTCCTGGTGAGACGATTCGAATCTGAATCGGAACCTGCCAGCGTTGCGAGGTCTTCGACGACGATCCCTTGAGCGGCTTGGAGAGATAGGTGAAGCGTTGCTGCGTCACGACGAGCCGGTCGCGGTTGAGCGTGGCGGTAAGCAAGGGATAGCCGGGCTTGAAAATCCAGCCATTCATGACGGCGGGCACCGGTTGCTTGGCCGCGTGCCCGAGCGCAATCCACAGATCGCCGGTGTCGGCATTGCCGTACGCGTGCGCCCGCAAGTATTCACGAACGCCGTCGCGAAAGACCTCGGGACCAATGTGCTGTTCCAGCATCCGCAGAACCGACGCGCCTTTCTCATACGTCAGCACATCGAACATGGCCTCCGCGTCTTTCGGCGCTTCGACGGGATATTCAATGGGTCGGGTGCTGTGCAAGCCGTCCACTCCCATCGCCGCGGCGCGTGACACGCCGAACGCGGCCCATCGCTCCCATTCCGGCTTCCAGGCATCGATCGCCAGCATCTCCATGAAGGTGGCGAACGCTTCGTTGAGCCACAGCCCGTTCCACCACGACATGGTGACGAGATCGCCGAACCACATGTGCGCATTCTCATGGGCGACGACATCAGCCACGCGCTCGAGTTCCGCATGGGTGGCGGTCCACTGATCGACGAGCAGGGCGGTTTCGCGAAAGGTGATCGCGCCGAGATTCTCCATCGCCCCGGACGCGAAATCCGGGATCGCCAGCAGATCGAGCTTCTCGCCCGGGTAGGGAATGCCATAGTATTCTTCAAAAAATCGAAGGGAAAAAGCGCCGATCTCTTGGCCGAACGAAGACAAATGCCGCTTTCCCGGCACACCCCACACGCGAAGCGAGGTCCCGCCCACTGCGATCGGCTCGCTCGCCTCGAGCGCGCCCACGACGAACGCCACCAAATACGTGGACATGCGAATCGTATCGGCAAACCGCAGGATCTTCTTTCCGCCCTCCAACTGTTCCGACACCACCGCCGTATTCGAGACGGCCGTAAAGGCGGGATCGATCGCCAAGGTCGCCGAAAAGACGGCTTTGAAGGCGGGTTCGTCCCAACACGGAAAGCACCGGCGCGCATCGGTGGCCTCAAATTGCGTGGCTGCTAATGTATGCTCTTTTCCGCTTAAGTCGTGATAAGTGCTCCGATAAAACCCGCGAAGCTTGTCGTTGAGCGTGCCGCGGAAGGCGAGTGTCAGGCGCCACGTTCCCGGCTGCAGGGGATTCGGAAATCGAAGACGGCAGCGTTCTGTCGATGTCTCGAGCTCAATGATGCCGAGAGCGGACGCGCGCGCGTCGTTTTCGATCACGGCTTCGAGGATCTGCAGGTCGACCGCATTGAACACGATCTCTGAGGTGGGCTCCGTGATCGTGAGCGTCACGGTCTCTGCACCGGTAAACGTGAAGGCGGTGAGATCGGGCTCAAGACGAAGATCATACCGAGTTGGGATGACATGCTGGGGCAAGCGATAGGGGTTCATGGCTCGTGATGGCAACGGTTTGGGTTTCATATTTTCTCCGGGTGCCTTTCGGGTGATCAGAACAATCGGCGCATCGGCTCCTTGGGCCGGCGCCGGCGCTGTCGAGGCAAGGTAGCGAAGTCCGATGAGGGCTTGTGCGGCGGCGGCAATAGAGGTGAGCGCCTGGCGTCTCGTCACGGCGCTCCCCGAGCGAAGGGCAGACACGAAATCCTGAACCTGTTGAATCCTCCGGCCCCCGGATCGCCGAGCCATCACTTCGCGGCTTTCTGCACCTCGATCCCGTTGGGCGTCCCAACGATCAAGAGATCGGTCCTGCCGACGAACAGGCCGGTCTCCACCACGCCTGGAATCTCGTTGAGTCTGGCTTCGAGCGCTCGGGGATCATCAATTCGGCCCACCTGCAGATCTAGGATATAGTGACCGGCTTCCGTCTCGAAATACCGCCCGTCCTGCCGGCGGATCACGGTCTTGATCCCGAGCGTTTCGATGTGGCGGGCGGTATTCCCCCAACCGAACGGCACCACTTCGACCGGCAGCGGGAAGGGATGACCGAGCGCCGGCACTCGCTTCGCCCCGTCCACCACGATAATGAGCCGGCCCGCCGCCGCGGCGACGATTTTTTCTTTCAGCAGCGCCCCGCCGCCGCCTTTGATCAAATTGAGCTGTGGATCGACCTGATCCGCACCATCGATTGCCACGGTGATGATCCATGAGTCGTCGCGGTCCATGAGCGGAACGCCGGATTGTCTAGCCAGTTCCGCCGTCTCTTTCGAAGTAGGGACACCCGTGATGTTCAGCCCTTTTTTTACCCGCTCCGCGAGCGCCAATACGACATAACGCGCCGTGGAGCCGGTTCCCAATCCGACGGTATCTCCATCGTGCACATAGTCAACGGCCGCCTCCGCCGCCATTTTCTTCAGCGCATCTGTGTTTTCGGATGGTACGAAAATCATGTCCCTGTATCTGGGCGGCGGTTAGGCAAGGCCCTGTACCAGCCGTGCCGCGACCGAGGCCGCACCTAAAAGTCCCGCGCGGTCATTCATGATCACGCGTACCGGAATCGAGCTCATCAAGCGTTTATAGCGCCCTTTAGCCGCGAAGGCCCGCATGAACGTGCCGTCCTGCAATTTCGCCAGGAGCTTGGGCGCGATGCCGCCGCCCAGATACACACCGTCCAGCGCCATCGACTTGAGCGCCAGGTTGCCGGCTTCGGCGCCATAGATGGACGCGAACAGATCCAGCGCCTGAACGCAAATCTCCGCCTGCTTGGCGAGTCCGACCTCCGCGATAATGGGCGCCGGATCGCCGGCCTTCAACCGTTCCGCCAGCCACGTGGGCTCGTTCTTCTTGGTATCCCGAAGGAACTCATAAATGTTATGCAGGCCGGCGCCGGACAAGACGCGCTCGTAACTGACATGCAGATAACTGGCGCGCAGGTGCCGGAGCAGATCGATCTCCAGGTCGCTGTTTGGGGCAAAGTCCGTGTGCCCTCCTTCGGACGCGAGAGGCCGGTACCGCGCGCCGTCCCATACTAGGATGGCTTCACCGAGGCCCGTGCCGGCGGCAATGAGCGCGACGGCATGTTTGCCCGGCCCCGGCGTTCCCGGGTTGAGGGTGACTGTCTCATCGGGTTGCAGGACCAACAGGCCGTGAGCGGTCGCTTCCAAGTCGTTCAACAGCCGAACGCGTTTAATCTCGAAACGCTTGATGAGTTCGCCCCCGTCGATGAACCAGGGGAGATTGGTCGTGCGCACGCGATTTTCGATGACGGGTCCCGCCACGCCGAAGCAAGCCGCGTCGATCGTCAAGGGCTCTTCCGGACGGCTCGGTTCAGGCTCAGGCCCCGCGTCCTCTGGGTTCTCGTCGGCCGGGGTGTCCTCCGACGGTGCGGGCGGCGGCTTCAAGAATTCCTCGATCACCTCTTCCAGTGACGGATAATCTCCGCTGGGAAAGGTTTGCTCCCGGACCGGCGCAACCCGCTGCTCGGTCCAGTCAAACAGCGCGAGATGCGTTTTCGTGCCTCCAATATCTCCGGCGAGAATCATTTACTCCTCTTCATAGGTCATGAGTTGTTTCTCCGGCGCCAATTCCGACCCGGCTCCCCGATCGAGAAACCAGATCAGCCGTCCGTGAACGGGACGGACCAGTTTCGCGGGATAGTGGGCTGCGTCCATGTCGAGGTTCTCCAAGACGGCCTTCACGACGGCGGCCTTTCCTGTGCCCGTCACGACAAACACTACCGTGGCGGCCTGATTGATCAGAGGCAAGGTGAAGGTGAGGCGGTTCGGCGCTCCTTTCGGGGACTGGGTAGCGAGGACGGCTCGCGCGGCCTCTTGCAGAGCCGGCGTATGGGGAAAGAGCGACGCGGTATGGCCGTCATCTCCCAATCCAAGAAGAATCAGGTCGAACCGGGGCCAAGCGGGAGCCGGCGCGTGGAATCGTTCACGAATCAACGCTTCGTACCGGCGGGCGGCTTCAGCGAGGTCATCGGCTTCACCCGGCATGCGAAAGACGCGATCGGATCGAATGGCCAAGGGTCGGAATAGAGCCTGCTCGGCCATTCGGAAGTTGCTGTCGGCATCTGTGGGCGGCACGCACCGTTCATCGCCGAAATAGAACTCCACGGACGGCCAATCAACGTGTTTCCGAAAGTCAGGGCGGGCGAGGGCCTCGTACAGGAGCTTCGGCGTCGAGCCGCCGGATAAGGCGACTCGAAATGTGCGCCCCGTTGTGAGGGTTTGCTCGGCGAGCCAGACGACAAACTCCGCCGCCTCATGCGCCACCTCTCTCTCATCCTGGAGAATGCGACGTTCGGCTGGTCCACCCATCGACGGTTCCCTATCGCTTCCCCCGCCGGGTCCGTGATGAGCGGAGAGGGGCGCGCCGGCCGGGTGTCTTGCGGCCCGGCGCCATCTTTGTAATGGCCGATGAAATGTTGCGGCCCAGCTGCACACGGGCCACCGGGCGCCCGTGTGCCTCGAGCGATTGCAGATCGCCCACCGCCTGGGCCTGCGCCAACGTTCCGAACGTATAGGCGGCGTAGGGGATCATCACGTCGGGGGTCATGTCTCCGATGAGCTGCAGAAACAGTCCGTTCCCGGGTCCTCCTTTATGCAGCTGACCGGTCGAGTGCAGATACCGCGGCCCGTACCCTGCGGTCGTCGCCAGCCGGTACCGTGTCATCACGGACTTCCGGAACGCGCGAAGCGCCGTGTCGACTTGGGCCGATGGTTTCAGATAGCTCAGCACCGCGAGGTAGTCTCCCGGCTTCGCCTGTTCCAGCAGGCCGTTCACGGTGCGATCCGTCCGCACGCCGGGCAGCCGGCCTTTCGTTCGCACCTCGTCCAAGATCCGGGCGGTATTTTCTTTGCTCTCTTGCACATTGGGTTGATCGAACGGATGAATGCCGAGATGGTGGCTGGCCACGGCGGTCGCAAATTCCCAGCGGAAGAACTCCGCGCCGAGGTCGTAGCGATCTCGGAGCCGCAACCGGACCACGGGATGACCGGCTCGTTCCAGCGCGGTCGCATGCCGATCGATTCGTTCATTCGCGTCCCGATCGACCCGCAGAAACACAAAGAGTCGATCGTCCCCATACGCCGCCGGGGAGGCCATCGGTTCTTGGGCAACCGGAATCAGTCCCTTGCCCTCTTTGCCGGTGCTCTCAGCCAGGAGTTGCTCGGCCCACAGACCGAAGGTCTCCACGGCCGGAGAGGCCATGATCGTGACCTTGTCGCGACCCTCTCGGGCCAAGGCGCCCATCACGCCTCCAAGATACGCGCCCGGATTTTGTTTTGGGAGCACGTCCGGGCCGCACGCTCGGCCCATCTCAATCGCTCGCTCAACCAACGTCTCCACATTCAGTCCGATCAAGGCCGCCGGCACCAGTCCGAAATACGAGAGCACCGAGTAGCGCCCGCCGATATCCGCGGGGTTCACGAAGGTCGTTCGAAACCCGCGTTCGTGCGCCAAGCCGGCCAGACCTGTGCCGGGGTCTGTAATCGCAATGAATTGGTTCCCCCCGGTATTCCCTTTGGCCTTCGCGACTTCCTCCCAGAAATGCGCGAAGAGCGACATGACTTCAATGGTGCCGCCCGATTTGCTGGCCAGAATAAACAGCGTGCGGGAGGGCTGAATCGTCTTTGAGACCTCGCGCACGGCGCCGGGCACGGTGGAATCGAGGACGATCAATTTAGGGAATCCCGGCGCGGCGGGGAACGTGCGGCGAAGTACTTCAGGCCCGAGGCTGCTGCCTCCCATCCCCAGCAACACCACGTGCCGGACGCCGGCATCGCGGACGGATTTCGCAAATGCGGTGAGCGGTCCGGTGCGCTCTTCCATGTATTCCGCGACGGTGAGCCAGCCGAGGCGATTCTCAATCTCCGCAGAGTCGGGCTTCCAGAGGCGATGGTCTTTCGCCCAAAGTCGAGCAGGAAGGCGTTTCTGTGCCATGTCCTTCAGAATCGCATCCACACGGCGTTGAGAGGTTCCCAGCTTCGCGTTGATCGCAGACTGTGCCATGCTTCGTCCCTTCACTGGGTTATGGAGAACAGGTGAGCCCGAATTCGTATCTTAGGCTGGCCACGCAGGAAAAGGCAAACGGAAGCCGCATGAGCGATTTTATTTGGCAGTTAAAAACGTTACAGGCAGCTCAAAAAAAGTTAATTGACACCGCCCACCCCTGGCGCTATTTCACCCACCCAAGCGCCCCAAGAGACGCACTCCTTCCCGAAGGACATGCACCTTCCAGAAGCAACAGGCTGCTCAAAAGGTTCATCCAACGCGGCCGAGAACAAAGTTGGGGACCTTTTCGGCGGCCTGTCACGGGCGGGTGATGATGAGCGCCATCTGGTCGGTGAGCACCCAGACGAATGACTGTGCGGCCTCCTGAGACAGGACTCAATGAACATGAGCATTTTCGGTCTGATCGGGTCGGCAAAATCATAAGTGGTTCGTCTACTCGGACAAGCGGAAACGCGGCTAGGACGTACCGAGATGTCAGACTTCCAGACGGCTTGGACTCATATTGCGTTCGAAGAAACTGAGGTGGATTTTGAAATCCACCCAGAAGTTATTAAAGGTGTTCTCCGCCGCCTTCGAATTCCAACAGATAAATTCGACGGATTCCTTTCTACGTAACGCCACCATCTTTCTCAAAACCGATCACTACCTGTCCAGCGGAGCCTGACGCGGAACAAATAGAAGGATTTACTTCGACGATGGACCGCCTGCCGGATGAGGTTTGGACAAGCAGATCATGTCCATGTGGTTGTAATGATCGGGCATGAGTGATTCCGGGCGATAGCCGAGATTTAGAAAAAGGGCGACGTTGCGCCAGGTCCGCAGCATGGTGCAGACGTACAGCTTGTGCGCGTCCGTCACGAGTGTCTCGATCTCGCGCATCAACGCCTTGCCGACGCCTTGGCGTTGAGAGTCCGGATGCACGGACAGCAGGCGGATCACGCACACGCCGCCGACGGACCAGAAGCGCACTGAGCCGACGATCTTCCCGTCCCATTCCGCCACAAGAATTTTCTTCTCCTGCGCATCCCGCTGCAGGCTTTCCAACGTTTCGCTCGTCCATCCGCTGGCCTTGTACACGCCGGCATACTCGCCGAAGGCGGCGCGCTGAACCTCCAGAATCGCGTCGAAGTCCTGCTCGGTTGCCGATCTAATCTCGAGCATCGGTTTCAGGCAGGCAGCGTCAGATCGAACCGGCAGAGCGGGGCGTCGCGGTCGTAGTCGGAGCGCGGCTGCTCCATCGCCACAATGACCCGCGCGCGCTCTGTGTCGGAAACCTTGTTCAGAATGTAGTCTTTCTCTTGATGGGGATCACCGGCGAAGTACATCTGCGTCACCAGGTCGCGGAAGTCGGGATGGGTGATTTTGAAGTGGATGTGTGACGGTCTGATCCAGCCAGGCTCCGCCTGATACGCTCCGGGCTTGATCGTTTTGAAGATATATCGCCCATCCCGCTCGGTGACGTACTTGCCCCAATATTGAAAGTTGGGATCGAGCGGCGCAGGGTTTCCTTCGTCGCGCGGATGATGGTACCGGCCGTTCTCTGACGCCTGCCAGATTTCGACGGCGGCGCCGCCAACCGGTCGACACTGGTGATCCCGCACCTGGCCCATCACATACAGCATCTGCCCTTTTGCCCGCCCCGGCTTGCCGCGGACATGCGTCAGATCGTTGTCCTTATCCAGCATGGCGTCGAGTAGCTTGCGCGGGGGGTAATACGGCCCTTCGGTCTGGCGCGGCGTGACGAGGCATGCAGCCATCGCGCGAGCCCATGCTGCCGAGCCCAGTCCGAAACCGGCGAGGCTGATGATGGAAACCAGCAGGCGGCGCCTGGAAATGGGAGGGGAGGTCTGCAATGGACGTGCGGGGTTCGTCTTCATCTCCGAATCACTTTGCCGTGCGTCCCGCGGCATCCCGTTCAAGCGCTCGGCGGATAGCTGCTTTGGCGTCCTTCATGATGGGATCGCCATGGGCCGGGCACAGGACGTCGAAGTTCAAGTCCAGTAACCGCCGCACGCTGTCCCGCGTGCGCGCCGGCTCATCCTGATATTCGTCCCATGCAAAGGCCGGTGTCTCGCCTCCCGCGTTCACCAGGAGATCGGCACAGAAGACGACGCCCCTGTTGCGCTCGAGATGAAAGGAGTAATACGCGTCGGTGGGTCCCGGGCAGTGGACGGCGAGAAGTCCGCCCGGGAGGCGGTCGCCGTGTGTGTACCAGCGATCGGGCGCTTCTTCGAAATCCACGCCACCGGACGGCGCGTAGACCGGTATGTTCAATTGCCGGCGATAGCGCCAAGCCGCTCGCTCATGACAGGACCCTGTCAAACAGATGGATTCCACCAGGCCGAGCTCCGCGAGATCCAGGCCCTCCATCGGAAGCGGATCGATGAGGATGACCCGATCGTCTTCCAGCACGGCGTAGCTGTCGCTTTCGGTCTCGATCCGATCATCCTGCATGCGCCACCGATACAGGCCGGGAAGAATCTCGCCCATAAGTGTGGCCGTTCCACTGGGTTCAGGCATCAGGTCCACCTAAAAGCGAAGGTTAAGGCTCAGGCTCAGGTTAAGGAGACTGATTCGGAAGTCAACGATCATAAGGATCCGCGACCTTAACCTCAGCCTCAACCTACTTGTCAAGCGCGCGGAGGCGCTCGGTCAGCTTCAGATTTTCCGAATAGTCCACCGGGCAGTCGATCACCACGGGGCGATTCGAATCCAAGGCTTTCGCAAGACAGGGTTGCAAGTCGGAAAGGCCGGATACCCGCAGACCCACCGCGCCGAAACTCTCCGCCAATTTTGGAATGTCGGGATTGCCGAATTCCACGGCGGCGGGGCGTCCAAACTTGATCATTTGGTTCCACCGAATGACGCCATAGCCGTTGTCGCGCCAGACGAGCACCACGATCGGCACGCCATAGCGCACGGCGGTCTCCAGCTCTTGCACGTTCATCAAGAACCCGCCGTCGCCGGTCACCGCGACGAC
>JBOHOS010000099.1:0-1610 GCA_050731295.1 Nitrospiraceae bacterium
GAACCGGTATCGCGCCCATTCGCGCCATGCTGCTGGATCTCTTGAGCCGTGGCGCCACCCGCCCGGCCGCTCTTTACTGGGGGCTGCGGAGCCAGCGGGATCTGTATTATCTCGACGAGCTGGAGGAGCTGTCCCGGGCCCATCCTCATTTTCGTTTCGTCGTGACGCTATCACAGCCGGAACCAGGATGGACCGGACACACTGGTCGGGTGACCCGGTTGATCCAAGAGAATGTACAGTCGGTGGCCAATGTCTCGGCGTATTTGTGCGGTAACAGCGGCATGATTACCGAGGTGACCGACCTCATCAACAAGAAAGGTATCTGCCCGATTTACCGAGAAAAATACTACGATGACCTGGCCGATCACGCGGAATACTAGCAGGGACCGTAGGTTGGAAACTACAGGGCGGTGGCCTCTCTCTTCGACAAAAAAATCAGTGGTTGCCTGATGGGCGCTACCGGCTTGTTACTGTACGGTAAAGTAAGGCCAAAGTGAAAGCTGGAAAGTCGCTTCAGCCGGTAAAGGGGCGAAAGCTCCGGAAGCGGCCGACGGGCGCACAGACTGGTGAGTACGCTTTGGCCTTACTTTTTGGCTGGGAAAGGCGGCCTATGATTCTGACACGCGGTTCGATGACCCAACCAAGGAGCGAGCGCGTGAAACAGTGGACCGTAGGGATGGTCATCGTGTTGATGGTCTCTATATTGGCCATGGCACCTGCGGGTGCTGCGGATCAGGTTCCTAGCCCGACTCCGGATCCCGCCCCAGGACCGACCGATCCGATTCCGAAACCATCCGAACCGTCTCCGGGCCCCACGGACCCGACTCCGAAGCCGCAGCCGGTTCCACCGCAGCCCCCGAAACCTTGATCGGAGACAGCGTCCAAGTCGGCCGCCAGGGACACACCTCGACTAGGTTTTGTGGGAGAGGTATGAGGCGAACCAATCGCAAGCGAGTCCGGTGACTGTTTGTAGTGCCCCCGGCTCTTCAAATAGATGTGAAGCGCCGGAGACAATCTCCAACTTCTTCTCCCCGGTGAGTTGCGCGAAGGCCTCTCGGTTCATTCCGATCACCGGCAGATCATCTCCCCCTATGATCAGCAGAGTAGGAGCCTGAACCCGCCGCAGGGACGGCCCTGCCAGGTCAGGCCGGCCTCCGCGTGAGACGATGGCGCGAACGACCTGTGCCCGTTCCGCCGCCGCGATCAGTGCAGCTCCCGCGCCCGTGCTCGCCCCGAAATACCCGATCGGAAGGCCTTGGGTGGCCGAGGCCTTCACCAGCCAATCGGTAAGGCCGATGAGCCGCTCCGCGAGCAGGCCGATGTTGAAGCGGTGTTGGCCTGTCACGGCGTCGACCGTTTCCTCGGCCGATGTGAGCAGATCGGCCAGCAGGGTCGCAAAGCCCCGGCTGCGGAGCGCGTGCGCGACCAGACGATTCCGAGGACTGAACCGGCTGCTTCCACTGCCATGCGCGAACAGCACGACGCCCCGAGCTTCGGCGGGGACGTCAAGATTCGCGACCAGACTCATCGAGCCAATTGGAATGGTGACGCTTTCCTCTTGCACCGCTTATGACCTCATCTGCTGCGCCGGTCATCTTCATACCCATGCC
>JBOHOS010000100.1:0-2919 GCA_050731295.1 Nitrospiraceae bacterium
CCTTGGAGGCCTGTTCAAGTCCGTGGTCTTCGGACTGGTGGTGGCTGCCATCGGATGCTTACGAGGCCTTCAGACGAAGACCGGCGCGAGTGCGGTGGGGATCTCCACCACGCGGGCCGTGGTCAGTGGGATCGTGCTGATCGCGATCGTCGACGGCATCTTCGCCGTGGTCTATTACTATCTCGGCATTTGAGAGCAAGGACGGTCATGAGTCAAGGCGAGGGGCCGATCATCAGGGTGGAGCATTTCACCGCTGCGTATGAGAGCTCCATCATCATCGACGACATTTCGTTTGAGGTGAGCAAGGGCGAGGTGTTTGTGATTCTGGGAGGATCGGGGTCCGGAAAGAGCACCTTGCTCAAGCACATGATTGGACTCTATCAGCCGGCAGCAGGAAGGATTTTCATCGACGGGGACGACATCGTGACCGCTGAAGGAGCGGCGCGCGCTCGCATCCTCAGGAAGATCGGGGTGATGTATCAACAAGGTGCCCTGTTCGGCTCCATGACCCTGCTGGAAAACGTTCGCCTACCTTTGGAGGAGTTCACCGATCTGCCCTCCGAGGCGATGGACCTCATTGCGGTCATGAAATTGAAGTTGGTCGGCCTGGAAGCCTTTGTCCATCATATGCCCTCGGAAATCAGCGGAGGGATGCAAAAGCGGGCAGCCATTGCCCGCGCCATGGCGCTCGATCCACAGATCCTCTTTCTGGATGAGCCGTCGGCCGGACTGGATCCCATTACGTCAGCGGAGCTGGACCATCTGATCATCCGTCTCGCTCGCAGCCTGGGGATCACCTTTATCGTTGTCTCTCATGAGTTGGCCAGCATCGATATAATCGCCGACCGTGTCATCATGCTGGATAAGCGGGTCAAGAAAATTGTTGCGACAGGGCCTCCTCAGGAGTTGCGGAATCATTCCGACAATTCCTGGGTTCGGCAATTCTTCAATCGAGAAGCTGCAGCGGGAGTGGGTGGACCATGAGCGCAAAAGCCAATTACTTCAAAATCGGGGTATTTGTCCTTTCTTCCACTGCTCTGGCGCTTGTGGGAATCGTGGTGCTCGGCGCCGGGACGCTGTTTAAACGTTCCATCATGATGGAAACCTATCTCGATGAGTCGGTCCAGGGCCTGGACGTCGGGGCACCGATCAAATTTCGCGGCGTCAAAATAGGAACCGTCAAACACATTGATTTCGTCGGCCATCGCTACCGGTCCGAGGTCCCGGAAGATCAATTGAGCCGATACGCCAACTATGTGGTGATCATCGGGGCTATCCGTCAGATCCGTGATGAACTGACCGAGGAACAGCTGGCGGCGGCACGGAAAAAGCAATACGCCGCCGGTCTGCGGGTTCGATTGGCCTCACATGGGATTACGGGGGTCGTCTACTTGGAAGCCGATTATCTAGACCCTCTAGAATATCCGCCGCTGGAGATTCCGTGGGAAACGAAAGCCATTTACGTTCCTTCTGCGCCAAGCATCACCACGGTGGTGGGCCACGCGCTTGGGAACATTGCCAGGGACCTCTCACAGGCCAATGTTCATCAAGTAGTAAAGCATCTGGATGGCCTCGTCCTCGCCATGACCAAATTGATTGGTGAGGTCAATCCGGTGGAATTCAGTGGGCGTGCGCGACAGGTGCTCGCCGAACTTCAAGGCACGTTGCAAGATACGCGACGGCTCGTGAATGGCGCTGAAGTGAAGAAAATCCTGTCCGATGCAGCGGTGACCGGGGGAGAAGTGAGGCAATTCCTCGCGGACCTCTCGCCGGCATCGAAACAGATTCGGACGGCTGCAGAAAGCCTACCGACGACCATGGCCCGTTTGGATAAGAGCCTGCGGCGAGTGGATGTGCTGCTCTCCAATAAGAGCCAAGACGTGGAAGAGATCGTTGAAAATCTGCGGGTGGTCTCGGAAAACCTCAGAGAATTGACGAAGAACGCGAAACGATATCCTTCTTACGTGCTGTTTGGTGAGCCGCCGGCGCACGTGAATTCAGCCAAATGATGAGATGCCGACGGATTCATCTCGAGCTGATGCTCGTATTCGCGGCGGTGATCCTTGAGGTTGCAGGATGCATCCGGCTTGCCAAGGGTCCTCCAGAAAAACACTACTACGCTCTTGAGGTCACACGACCGGCGGAGTCTCCTGCGCCGAGTGCCGGGGCAATCCTTAAGATTCGCAAGCTGCGCATTTCCCCGCGCTTCGAAGGGGCAGAGATCGTCTATCGCACCAGTGAAGCGCGCTACCAATCCGACTTTTACAACGAGTGGTTTATCGCGCCCAGCGCCATGGTGACTCAGCAGCTCCAGAACTGGCTGACCAATGCCCGCCTGTTCCAACATGTGGTGGACACCTCCAGTTCCCTGGAAGCCGGATACCTTTTGGAAGGAGTCGTTAATGCGCTATACGGGGACCTCCGGCTGAACGGATCGCCGAAAGCAATTCTGGCAATGCAGATTGTCGTGATCAGGGATCGACCGGCTCGCGAAGAGATCGTGTTTCGACGCGAGTACCAGGAGGTTGCGGACGTCGCAGATCCTTCTCCGGATGCACTGGTTAGAGGTTGGAATCAAGGGCTCCGGCACAGCTTGATGGCTCTTGAAGAAGATCTCCGCGATGCCGACCTGGACACGGGCGATCTCAAACGCGGTCCCTAGCTGATCCGATCCGGCATGCTGGCATACCTAGCTGAAGGAGGCCGTGATGGATGTATGCACGCGTGCACGGCTCGTCTTGACGGCTTTCTGGCTAACCACAGTTGAAGTGGCATTCAATGACGGCAACCACAACCCAGCTTCCAACGGGTGTGTGAACTCATGAGCTCGATGCCCGCGACCACATTTACATTTACATTCCACCCCAGAATGGTCTCAGTTTGCGATTGACCTTTTATTGATTTCAGTTAAAACAACCC
>JBOHOS010000101.1:0-1321 GCA_050731295.1 Nitrospiraceae bacterium
GGGATCGGCCGCCGGTTTCTTGTCCACGCGGGCGCGTACCTGCATGCCCCATGCGCCCTCGGAATCCGCCTGCAACGCGAGATTCGCGACTTCGTATGTGGCCCTTGAGGCGCTGCCCGCCGGCGCCTTGTACAAACGCACGACAATGGCCCGGCTGCCGCCGTTGACAAAAAAGTCGCGCGCGGCATAGGCGAGCATCATGTTGCGGTCCAGGCCCCCAAAGAGCCGCTCGAAATCGCCGAAGCTCGTGATGGTCACCGCCTCGTTCACCGGGCCACGCAGGGCTTTGCCGATAAACGCGGTGATGGATGTGGCGACGCCCGTAATGGTTCGGACGCCGCTGGGGATTTCCTCGATGTACACGCCGGGATAGGTAGGGGTGACAGGCATGTGTCCTCCTTTGTCGCTTCGATCAAGGATGCGCCGACTTATTCCTTCGCGTCGTCCGTCGAATCACTTCTCAACGCCTCCGTGATCCTCTTGAGATGCTGTTTGTCCAGACCGTAGACGACATGCGACGGCGTCGTCTCCCGCTGCACGATCCATCCTCTGGCCACCAGCTCGTCGACGGCGCACTGCACCTCTTTTTTTTTCCGCTCACGATCTTTCACCGGGAACCACCATTTCAGAATGCCGTCTGTCGTGTCTTTCGCGTCGGGATGTTCGACTAAGTAGTGAAGGATTTTACTGACCACCGGTGAGCGGCTGTGACTCGATCCTTCAGTGGTCAACGGAGTCACCCCTCTGCATGATCGTTCCGGATGACACGCAAAGCGGATACCAAAAACGGATGCCGCTAAGTGCCCGGCATTGAAGGCAAGTCCGAGCACGCCTTGCGGCGGTGCGGCGCACGCACCGCACCCAATCTACGTCAGTTCTCCATGACAGTCCGAAGAAACAATGAGATCGCGACTGCGGCTATCATGCCCAGCCGGCTGCGATCAATTTGCCGCAGCGGCGCGATGAAAACGCGTGGGCTGAAACCGAAGAAAAAAGGAAAGGAGTCCTCAGCAGAGTTCCTGAAAAGCGCGCCGATCCAACCCATACTTGTGTAGCAATCGCTGAAAGGCTCGGCGCTCTTTTCCGGCGGTCTTAGCCGCGCGAGTAATATTCCCCTTGGAGGCGGTGAGGAGCCTTGTCAGATAGGCTCGCTCGAATTCCCGGACGGCGCACGCCTTCGCTTCACGTAAGGATGCGGCGTCGCCGTCATGTCTTCGAGAGGGCTTGGGGATGTCGAGATCATCGGGCCCTAACAGCAGGGATGACGTGAGGACGACGGCCCGCTGGATGATTCCTTCCAACTCGCGCACATTTCCCGGCC
>JBOHOS010000102.1:0-8847 GCA_050731295.1 Nitrospiraceae bacterium
AGCCAGGTGAGATCCGAATCGATGCTCAATCGAATGCTGTTTGTGGACACCAAGACCTGGTTGCCTGACGATCTGCTGATCAAGGCTGACAAAATGACAATGGCCGCGTCCGTCGAACTGCGAGTTCCGTTTCTCGATCACCGCATGGTGGAATTTGCCGCGCGATTGCCCGTCTCTTGCAAAATTCGGAATGGTCAGACCAAGTTCATCTTCAAGAAGGCAATGGAGCCTTATTTGCCCCGTGAAGTGATTTATCAAAGCAAAAAGGGATTCCCGGTTCCAGTTGCAGATTGGTTCCGCCGGGACCTCTACCACGTGGCGACCGACCTTCTGTTGAGTTCGACCAGCGCGACACGGTCCTATCTGGATGCTGCCTGTCTGAGAAGCCTGCTGGAGCAACATAAGGCCGGGCACCATGATTTTAGTAACGAACTCTGGGGACTGCTCGTGTTGGAATATTGGTTTCGGACGTTTCGAGTCCAGGCGTAGCGGCCGTCTATTCTTATGCGCAGAAGGTCTGCAGGGTGGAGCGATCGAGCCCGTGCAAAGTTCTCTCTCTGAGAGGGGAGAGAACGGTGTCTGCATGATGAAGGATCAAAACATCGTCTGTTTTGCGAATGATTGGGACGCAGATCCCACCAGCAAGCATCAGATCATGAAGATTTTAGCCAGATCGAATCGAGTGCTATGGATCAACTCGATCGGCTTGCGCCGGCCGAGCACCAACGTTCAAGACGCGTCGCGGATTCTGAACAAGATCCGAAAGTTTTGGCAAGGCCCGGTTGCGGTACATCCTCACCTCCACGTGCTGACACCGCTCGCCATCCCCTATCACGATCTGCCAGGCGTGCCGGCTGCGAATGCCTGGATTCTTGGCAGGCATGTTCGGGCGCAGATCAAACGATTAGGCATGGAGCCGTTTCAAATGTGGACCTTCATGCCGACCTCCGCGCCGTTGGTGCGCCACCTTCGACCTCAGAAGGTGATTTATTACTGTGTGGATGAATGGTCGGCTTTCAGTTTCCTCAACTGCGACCTCATGCGTCGAATGGAAGAAAGCCTGATTGGCCAAAGCGATCTTGTCATCACCTCCGCCGAGAAACTCTATGCCAGCAAGCGCCACCTCCATCCGAATACGCACATGGTGCCCCATGGAGTGGATGCCGAGCATTTTGCACGGGCTCGCGGCGAAACGACGAGTCTCGCGCAGGATCTCCGCGGGCTTCCTCGCCCCATCATCGGGTTTTGGGGGATTATTCAAGAATGGATCGATGTGGATTTGATCCGCTATGTGGCGAAGTGCCATCCGGAGTGGTCCATCGCGTTGGTCGGAAAGGTCGATACCGACTGCAGTCAGTTGAAGGGGCTGACCAACGTCCATCTCGTAGGCGCGCGCTCGTACGAATCTCTTCCACAATTCGCCAGGGGATTTACGGCGGCCATCCTTCCGTTCAAGGTGAATCGCCTCACGGAGAACGTCAACCCCATCAAATTGCGAGAATATCTTGCGACAGGGCTCCCCGTCGTGTCAACGGCCTTGCCCGAGGTCAAGCGATATGCGAATGTGGTTCGGATCGGCGAGACGCCCGATGAGTTTGTACGGCAATTAGAAGGTGCCGTACAAGACACGAGTGAAGCCTCCGCGCGGGAGCGGATGGCATCGGTGAGTCAAGAGAGTTGGAAAGCGAGGGTCGAGTCTCTTTCAATGCTGGTTGAACGTATTCCACCAAAATCCAACTACTGAGGAACTTCGACGTGAATCCTCGCCCACTCCGGCTCGGGTGGAAAGCGAGGCCAATCGGAAAGACTCGTCATGATGGAAAAGACTGAAACGATTCTTCAGGAACGGCGAGCGGTCGCTCGCTTCGACGTCTCGGAGGTTCTCATCCCGGTGGCGATCTTTATCGGCCTGCTTGGTCTCCTGTACCACACCATCGCGCTTCGCTTGGGAGAGCAGTGGTATGCGGACCCGGATTACTCCCATGGATTTTTAGTTCCGTTTGTCTCAGCCTACCTGGTGTGGGAACGATGGGGCAAACTTAGAACGATATCGATAAGGCCCACGTTATGGGGGATTGCCGTGTTGGGGATCGGCTTACTGATGTTGCTGATCGGGTCACTGGGGGCAGAGCTGTATCTTCAGCGGTCATCCTTTCTCGTGGTCCTTTCCGGGTTGGTGCTGCTGTTGCTCGGGTACGAATCGTGGCGAATTCTCCTCTTCCCGATTGCCTTTCTCTTCTTCATGATTCCGCTTCCTGCCATTGTGATGAATGAGTTGGCCCTGCCGCTCCAGTTATTTGCAGCCAAGACGGCGGCTTTTTGCTTGTTCAATTTCGGCATCCCCATCCTGCGTGAAGGGAATGTCATCGTCCTGGCCGGAACCACGCTGGAAGTCGCGGAGGCCTGCAGCGGTATTCGGTCGCTCCAGGCGCTCTTGGCGCTTGGCGTGTTCTATGCCTACTTTTCCCAACGCGTGATGTGGAAACGCTGGACGTTGGTAATCTTGTCAGTCCCTATCGCGATCATTGCGAACGCATTTCGAGTCAGTGGCACCGGTATGCTGGCGCATTACTTCGGTCCCGAGGCGGCGGAGGGTTTCTATCATACCTTCTCAGGTTGGCTGATTTTTCTCCTCGCGTTTGTGCTCTTGCTTCTCTGTGATATGTTTCTCTCTCGAGTGGTTCGATCCGATGGCGGGACCATGGCTCAACCCGGAGCGTCTGTGAAATGAAACGTTGGCCAACCGTGGTGGCGGTCACAATGCTTCTGGTCACATGGGGATCCTTACAAGTGCTCTCCCACAGTGAGCCGATGCTTAGCAGGAAATCTTTCGCCGAGTTCCCGCTCCACCTCGCCGAGCGGTGGAACGGAAGGGAATTAGGTCTCGACCAAAGCGTCTTGGATGTTCTGAAGCTCAGTGATTATATGATGCGCGTTTATGTGTCGAACACGAAGGATGGACGGGACCCGGAGTCGCAGGGGGTGCCTCTCTGGCTCTACGTCGGGTATTACCAGAGTCAGCGGACAGGGATGACCTACCATTCCCCGAAAAATTGCCTTCCCGGAGCCGGATGGCAATTCGTAGAGTCGGAGCAGGTGGCGGTTCCGTTACGAGGAGGGCCGTCGATTACCATCAATAAAGTGCTCATTCAAAAAGGCATGGACAAACAAGTCATTCTGTATTGGTACCATGACAGAGGTCGTGTGATTGCCAGTGAATATTGGGCCAAAGGGTTCTTGGTATGGGATGCGGTGACCCAGCATCGCACCGATGGCGCCTTGGTCAGACTATCGGTGCCCGTGATCACCACGCCTGAAGCGGCCTACCAGCACGCATTCCACTTTCTTCAGGATCTCTGGCCTGTGCTCCCCGAATACCTCACCTAAGTCCTGTCCAAAGCTTCCGTCCCTATCGAACCTCCGATCCCTGTACTTGATGCTCCCCCACTTTACAAATGGCTAAGTAAAGGGTACTATTCGCCCGTTGTTGAATTTAGGACTGCAAATCGAAAAGTCAAAACGGAGGATAGATCACATGCGCCATCTGCTGCTGACGACTATGCTGATTGTCAACCTCCTGCCCGTCGGGGTTGGATATGCCGCCTCCTTCGCGATCACCAACGGATTGTGGGAGGCCCAGAGTGATTCCATCTCGACGAGTTTTTCAGGCGAAGGGTTCGTCGGGGTCGCGAGCGGTTTTGGATTTTCGACTCCAATGTTGGGAAACGTGCTTTCGGCTGGAGACGCCTTTTCACTTCGCCATGTGCTCGTGTCCGAGGCTGGACGCTTTACGGTGCAGGGAACCACATTCCCTGTCAATGCCGCGAGCCCGAGTGGCTATACGCTGCAATTGACTAGTGGCCCTATCACGTTGCCAACTTCCTTTGCTCCCTCACTCACACTTGAATCTTCGGCGCAACTGGCCGGAACGTTATTCTTATGTGCTGACGAGATCAATCCGTGTGTCAATCATGCCGTGACAGGAATGGGTCTCGCCACGCTTCACTTCACCGGAATATCGCCTACCGACTCATCGCCACTGTATCAATTGAACCATATGCGGGTGGCGTTTGGTTCCGAAGCCGATGCGACCTTGACCAGCTCATCACTGACTTCTCACATCAACCCTCCCGGTATGGTCTCGAATCCTGAGCCGACTACCATTCTCCTACTCGGTTCAGGTCTGGTGGGAGTGGGCCTTTGGAGAAGGACGAAGCGAGGGCACCAGATCTCCCATTAGGTGTAGCGAAAGCAAGATCATGGGGCCGTGCTGGCCGAAGAGTCGGCCGGCCCTTTTCTTTGCGCCACGCTTCTCGTAAGCTTCCTTTCGATGAGTAGGCTCTGGTGATCGCTCGAATCCTGCCATTCGCGGCCTACCTGGCATTCCTCGCAATCGGACAGGCGGTTGCATGGGGAACTGAACACGTCCCGACTGCCGCGCCTTGGAAAGTTCACGCCGATCTTTGGCTGTACCCGCTCAAAACGATCGTGGTGCTGGGCTTCCTGATTTATTTCTGGCCCAAGTATGACGAACTAAAAGGTCACGCGACGGCAGGTCCACGCGATGTGTTCTTGGCGCTGGCAGTGGGAGTCGGCGTGTATCTCGCATGGGTTCGTATGGATTGGCCGTGGGCGATGCAAGGGAATGGAGAGGCTGCCGGATATGACCCGTTCCGTGCTGGAGCGGGAACGGGGATCATGCTTGCCGCCGTCAGAGTTTTCGGAGCGTCCGTCGTCGTGCCCATTATGGAAGAGCTGTTCTGGCGGTCGTTCTTGCTTCGGTACCTGATCTCGCCGCAGTTTGATTCTGTTCGGCTCGGAACCGTATCTCCATTGTCCTTTCTTGCCACTGTTGTCCTCTTTGGTTTGGAGCATGATCTCTGGCTCGCCGGCATGATGGCGGGAGCTGCCTATACTCTTCTGCTCAATCGAACCGGACGTTTGTGGCCATGTATCCTTGCTCACGCCGTCACGAATTTCACGCTCGGAATACACGTGCTCGTCACGCAAGAATGGAGGTGGTGGTAGCATCGAGAAACGAGACTATCCGGCTGCGAAGCGGAACGACGCGGGCATTAGCGAGCACTTGGGTTGCCCCGCTCGATCTGCATCAAGAAATCATGGACCTGCGAGAGCACGGTCTTGCGGGCCTCTCTGAACTCCGCTCGCTTTTTGATCGGGTCGGTAGCCGGTTGAGCCGACGGAGCGGGGGGAAACGCGATGTGTCCGGCTGTGTTCGATCGGAGGATGCCGGCAAGACTCTTGATTAAGTCTTTCCCTCGCCATGGATTATAGAGGGGGTCTCCGAACAAAACCATTCGCCAGCTTGTGTAGCGCGATGTCATGGCATAGGCTTCGACCAGATTGTAACGGCCGGTCAGCAGCAGGGCAAAGAAATCATTCGGTAACGGGAATGCATCGAGATACGGCTCGCCGGTTGACCCGAGGGTTGCTGTGATGCCGCGTTCCAGCGCGTTCTTGCACCAGCCCCGCTCATTCGCCTCGTGGATGCTGATCGCCTCGGCTGAGGCAATATGATAGCCGATCGCGCCGGACAGAAACGCAAAGGCGTCCTCATAGGACCGCAAACGGTACCACCCCACGTACACTGCGACGTCCGGCGCTTCGCCGGGTTGACTGAATCGCCGTTCCGTATCTTCCAGGATCACCGAGTGCGGAGTCAGCCGGCGAAACAGGTCGGCGAGGTTTCGCAAGCTTTCATCGTAGAAGCCGTATCCTAAGGGCTCCTTGGGTTTCAAGCCCCGCGCGTCTATGTACACGTTTCCGAAAAGCCCGCGCTGCTCCGTCTCAATGGCTTGGTCCACCAACCGCCTGGCGAGTTCCGGCGTGGGCGCATCGAGGCGACTGACCATCAAGACGGGGAGCGGGCTCGCGGTTTTTCTCGTGGAAGAGGCGATCTCGTAATGCAGTGGATTGGGAATGCGCCCCGCGATTGGATACATGTCCGAATCCCACCAAAGCAAGCTCAGCTCGCTATCCACGCTCGCATCGCCGGCGTGATAGCTGAACGATTCCACCTCCGCGGTGGCCAGACGAAGGATGCCCTGAAGGCCGAACACGCGTTCAGCCAATTGGTAGGCGCGCTTCCGGTTGGGGTCCGACGGAGTTTCATTCAGCACCTGAATCATTTTTTCCGCTGAGGTCACCTGCTGTTTGAGTTGAGCCAGTTCCACCTGTGCCTGTTTCGGGTCAGCTCCGGTGGAGGCCTGAAGATTTTGCACCAGCGCGGCCATGCCGCCGGCCTGCCGCATGATCCGCGCCAACTCGTTGGTCCAGGAGACGAGCTTTTCGGGAGGCTCACGGTCGCGCGCCTGCTGAATCCGTGTTGCCGCCTCGCGGACGGCGGCATTCAAGCGCACCAGCATCGCCTGGTCCGACTCCGAGCTGGGGTCGGAGGTCGCGCCGCTGGAAGAGAGACCGTGTGATGTGTCCTCGTTGGGTTCCTTGATCGCGGCAATCTTTTCGGCCCATTCCGGAATTTTCTCCAAGTAGGCGCGGGCGAAGCGTTGGCGTTCCGCGGCATCCTCGCGCCACCGCTGCTCCTGATCCGTTGGCTGAGGCGCCTGGACCCGCAATGGAATGCCGTAGGTCGTCACGAGGGTATTGATCTTGGCCGCGAGCCCGCGGGTTTTCAGCGCTTGCCGGACGGGGAGGGTTAGACGGCGTTCGTACTGGTCTCGGCTGATTGTGTCTTGGAGCGGGAGGTCAAGTAGAAGGATGTGCTCGGGCGGCACCCCTCGCCGCGAGGCATAGTGCCGGGCGACCGCCAGGCTGTCCCCGCTGTTCCGATTCGCCAGAATGCCGATCTGATCAGGTCTCAACTCACCGGAGGCTGCCTGAACGGTTCCGATCAGGCTACCGAGGCACAGCAATCCGACCAAGACAAGCGGTGAACGGATCACAACTCGCTGAGGATTTTCTTGGCTTCCTCAGCTCCCGGAAAGGTTTGACTAAGCTTGAGAGAGGTCTGGAGGCTCTTTTTGGCGCCGGCCTTGTCCCCATTCTTGTGCTGCGCCATGCCGTAGTGGTACTGGATGACCGGATTATCGGGCAATTTTTCAGCCGCGTCCTTGAGGAGGCTGGTGGCTTTGAGATACGCCGTTTTTTTATAGTACAGCCAGCCAAGCGTATCGGCGGTATTGGGATCATTGGGCAACAGTTGATAGGCAGTCTGGGCATAGGACAGCGCGCGATCGATATGGTCGATGCTGCCTTCCTCCTCGCTGAGGATATACGCAAGGTTGTTCGCCGCCGGCGCGAACTTCGGGTTCAACTTGAGCACTTCCTCGTATCGAGCCTTGGCTTTGTCATATTCTTTGCGTTGTTCATGGATCATTCCCAGGACCATGTGCGCGCCGACGAGCTTGGGATTTTTCCCCAACGCCGCGTCGTATTCTTTGACCGCTTGGTCTTGCTTGCCGGTCGCCAAGTATAATTCCCCGAGATTCATGTAGGACACGGGAAGATCCGGAGTCAGCTCAATGGCATGTTTGAATGCCGCTTCCGCTTGAGGGGCGTCCTTCGCCTGAATCCAGAGCTTGCCGAGCAGGTTGTAGATGAGCGCATTCTTGGGCGAAGACTCGATCTGCCGTAGCACCCGCTCCCGAGCCTCTTTCAACTTTCCCTGTGAGACTTTGATCGCTGCGATCTGGCTCAGCGGTTCGATGATATGCGGATTGGCGGTCAGCGCGTCTTCGAAATACGCGAGCGCGGCGGCATCATTTTTTTCATTGCGCGCGATCAGGCCCAGCCGGTACCGGCTCAGCGGTTCCGCGGGCAGTGCCTTGCTGATTGTCTCAAACGTTTGTTTGGCCCGGATAAGATCGCCTTTGCCGAGATAGGCATCCCCTAAGACGGTGGCGGCCTGTAAATTGCGCCCGTTGAGCCGGATGGCCGCTTGCGCTTGCTCGATGGCCAGTTCATAGGACCCTTCCGTGAGATGCAGGCCCGCCAAGGCGGATCGATTTTCGGTGATATTGGGGGCAAGTTTGACCGATTCCGTCAGCTCTCGCCTGGCCTGAGGCACGTCGTTTTTCTGCATGAAGGCAAGCCCGAGATAGTGGTGGGTCGCCGCCAATTGCGGTTCTTCCTTGATGATGTTCTGGAGGCTTTCGATGGCTTCATCGGCCTTTCCGCGCGCCAGCCGAATGCGGGCGTCGAAGAATCGTCCGGCAATGTCTTGCTTGTTCTTTTCGAGAATCGGTCCGACCAGTTTTTCGGCTTCCTCAATTCGGCCGAGATCGAGATAGTGATCGATGAGTTTGTCGCGGGCGGGGATTGAGGCGGGATTGAGCTCCGCCGCGCGTTGATAGCTGGACAGTGCTTTTTCCGCCTGTCCCAGAAACGAATAGTAATCTCCCATGTAAAGATGCGGTTTGTCGTCTTTCGGCTTGAGGGCTACGAGTTTCTGATACGTGCTTTCCGCCTGCTCATATTTGCGGGTGGCCTGATAGAATCCGGCCAATTTTAGGTACAGGAGATCCCGATCGGGAGCCAGTTCGATCGCAGCCTTGTACTCCGCTTCGGCCTCGTCGGGTTTGCCTGTCAGGAGGCGAAAATCGCCCATGGCGGCCCGAGCCTCGCTGGATTGGGGATCGGCTTTTTGCGCCTGCGCCAAGGTCGCCTCAGCCGCGGCCTGGTCTTTCATCTGTAGGTACGCCTGGGCCAGCGTGATGTACGTAGAGATGTGCTTGGGGTCCAGCTCGATGGCTTTTTTCAGCTCGGCGATCCCCTTGTCGAACTCTTTCTCGCTGATCAGGCTTTGTCCGTGCAGAATCAGGCCTTGGGTATTCTGTGGGGCCGAGGCCAGCACGACCTCCGCGTGTT